>NZ_JACJPL010000029.1 GCF_014696065.1 Leptolyngbya sp. FACHB-261
GTGGTTTGTGCTGAAGAATTGGATGCGACAGCGATTGGATGAGTTTGAGAACTTTCGAGATTGTGTGGATGCTGCGTTCAAGCAATGTCCTAACGTATGCGCGTAGAGCTATACTAGACTGTTTTGCTAGTCTCAAGGAGAGGGATGTTGCAGCACCCATTTGTATCAAGAGATGGACTTGCACGGCCTCCAGAACGAGATCGATAACCTAAGAGCTGAACTGGCTAAGGTGCCACCCCTACGATCTAAGATCAATGATCTAAGGGCTAAGCTTGCTGCGGTGCCTAAACTTCAAGCAGAAGTCAAGATGTTCTGTTCAGAAGTTGCTGAGTTTCGACAGAGTATCACTCTAGCGCAGCAGTCGGGGCTATCAATAATGGCAATAGAAGCGCCAACAGAGCCTAAAGAAGCCGAAGGTTCATAACAGTGTAATTAGCGGCTTGTGAAGTGGAATCATTGGCACTAGTCTCTACATTGGGTCTGTCCAGCCAGTTCTAGGAAAGCCTTGCCAAACAGCGCCCTCTCTAAAGTCCATCCTTGCTAGAAACAACGGAACCAGCACATTGTCACAAGTTGTCGCAAGTTTGTAGTAGCGCAGGATTAAGGCGGTAGTAGAGCTGGTTTGTCTCGCCTTCGGGTAAAAGCAGACCTCGATCCACAATGGTTCGCAGTTCACGCTGTAGCGTTCGTCGTGATGGTTCTGGGCAAATCTCCTCAAAGTTTTGAATCGTTAGCCCTCCATGTTCGAGAGCGAAAGCTAGAGCCAGACACTGACGGTTGGAGAGTTGATATTGCTGCGCCAGTAGGTGGCAACGGCTGAGCGGCTGGGCCAAATTCGGCTCCTGCTCAGGCAAGGGGTCCTCGCCTATATAGGGCCGCAGATAGTTCATCAATAGCACCCGAATCTCCTCGTAGAGTTGCTTTCGGTGCGTCTGCCCACTACGTAATGCCACCAGAAGCAAGGCGTTATAGCTTTGGATACAAACCTCAGCAACCAGTTCAGTTTTCTGAATACTTAAACCGGGATTGCGAACCCGAAGTAGGCCGGCAAAACTTCGAATCAAGCCTTGGGTAAAGCTCTCATCAAATCGAGAGAACATCTCTGGAGCCACAAAATACTGGATGTAAACAACGCGAGGCCCTGGATGCTCAAAGTAGGCAGCAAAGCTTTCTACAATCAGATGAACCATTGGCTCAAGCGGCAGTCGAGCGATTTGGGATAGCAACCGATTGTGAATAGACAGCACCTGCTCCATGTGCCGTTCTTCTAGAGCATGGAAGATCGCTAGCTTGTCTGGAAAAAATTGATAAAGCGAACCGATTGCCGTCTGAGCCCGAGCGGCAATGAGATGGGTCGTCGCCGCCTCGTAACCGACCTCAGCGAACACCTCTGCTGCGGCTTCTAAGATGCGCTCGACTCGTTGTTGACTGCGCTTCTGCTTGGGCAGGCGACGCATGACTCCCCTTCTCCTGGTTGAAGCATTCATCGCTTGAGTGTACTTGACAAACACGAGTGATTGGTCATATTTTTCAGTTAGACACGAGTAATTCGTCGCAATTTGTTAGGCTATCATCCCTGAATTTGGCCGAGCTATCGCTCAGCTGATTCGGGCAATTTAATCAGGAGTAAAACACCCATGTCGATACTTGCTGGTGCCCCTTGGCTATTGGCGCACAGATCTATGTTAGGGATCAATAAACCCCAAAAATTATCTCTTTACGGCATTGATTATGTACTTTGGCAAGATAAAACAGGCAAGGTGAACGCTTTGCCCAATGCCTGCCCACACATGGGAGCCATGTTGTCAGAGGGCTGGTGTCACGAAGGGAAAGACCAGACGAGTGTGGTGGTTTGCCCTTTTCATGCACTGGAGTTTGATGGCGAAGGCTGCACGATTTTGCCAGGCTCCCAGAAGAAAACTTTGCCCCAGTTAGCTCCACTGGAGCTGATTATTCAAAATGACTTTATCTGGTCCTACGGTGGGCATGAACCTCAAATACCAATTCCTAACATCCTGAATGAAATCGCCTCTGAATATGAGTTGATCGGTCATACCGCTGATACCAGCGTAGAGACTGATTTGCTGACGATGCTATTGAATATGCACGACTATAACCATCAGAATGGCACTCACCGACCTTTATTTAGAATTGAGGAAGTTCTATTTAAGAGTTTTAGCGATCAGGGGCACCACTCCCACGCGTTTTATAGCATGCCAACAGCGTCTACTAACTTAGTTGAAAAACTGACCAACCTAGATTCGTTGCTGCTCCCCAAAGTCATTGAGGCTCATTTGGAGAATTATTTTCCCTTTCTGATAATATTTCATGTAGAAAACGATCTTGGTAAAGCCAAGCAAATTCACCTGTTTGTGCCGGAGTCCGAAACTCGAACCAGAACTTACGTGTTGATGTATGGGCTACCTAAAAACCCTGTGTTTAGACTTCTAGGGAAAAAGTTTCTGAATTTCGCCAAAGTCGTTGTCGAGCAGGATGCTGATATTCTGCACAAAATCTACCCGAACACACCTCAAAAGATCAAACTCAACAACGAAGTTGGCATGGATTGGGTAAAACGCAACTTCGCAAGTTGGCCGCAAGTTACGGAGCCCAATCTTTCTAAACAAGCTGATTAATCAAAGCTCTATGGCCACAAGCCTAGCTCATGCCTTTTATAACAATGTCTCCTGTCAGTCAGTAACTCCAGTGGCCACAGGAGCATTACTTTTCAATATCAGGTTTTCAATATCCCTAACTCACAGCAGATCTCAGCCTGAGCTTAAGAAACTGGCCCAAAACCTTCGTGACAGCCAATAGCAAGAAATCAGCCAGGTGAAGCAATGGTACCAGCAGTCATGCAGTTTAAAATTCCAATGCCCCACTAGCAACAGCTTTTTCAACTACAAAGGTCGTTGCTAGTGGGTAACTCCGTAGAATCAGTTACTAAAATTAGAAACAGAGTAATCCTTCTACATTGCAGGGCTCGCTTATATACCTTTACCTATATACAGGGCCATCCACGCCTCTCAGGATTAAATGAGATTTTTATTGCAAAGAATATAAAAATGCCTGAAGCCTTGGCATGTCCCAGCAAAATTGGTCAGCAGAATTCTCTGCGTATCTGGTACGCTGCTTACAAGTACCAGATACGCCAAAGCCTTGTTTTATACTCTATATTCAAGTATTTTGCGTATTGATTTCAGACTTCTCATACGGTTGTTTTTATAGGCTAGCTTACAACTTTTATTGGCTAGATCAATCGATCTCACCGCAGTTGAGAGGCTGAAAAGTGACAGCTTAGGGTTGAATTACCTGTCCTTTAGGCTCTGTGGAAACGCGATTATTAACTTCCCCTAAAGGCAATACGAAGTTTGTAAAACTCACTGATTTCTACTTGTCTTCTAAACAAAAAATGCTATGTTTGCATAGGTCCCAGTATCCAAAAGCTCTGGTACAAGCTTGAGATAAGGACCTGTTGAGCTGTCGACTTGAGGAAGAAAATATATTCCAAGCGCTCTCGATCATCTTAACCAGCCATTTTAAACCTGAGGGCTGTGGGGGAAGGTGTTGTTGGAGCATAACAAGTCAAGGCTTCATCGTTAGCTTCTGTTGTTCAAAGGTCAGGGTCTGCCGCTACCAAGCTTCCTTCTTGTAACTGTGTGTAAGGATTCAGAGCTGAAAGTGACATGGCCAAGGGACGCTTCAAGAAGGGTGAGTTCGGAGCTTTGCTCAACACCTTGCATCAGAGACGGTTTACTGGCAAATTACAGGTTCTCAGCGAGCAAGAGACATCGAGCCAACTGATTGAGCGAGTAATTTTCTTCAAAAATGGCTGGATCATTTATGCCGGTATAGGCGCGCCTACCATCGAGCTTTACATTCGTATCCTCAGCCCTCATCTCAAAAAAACTTGGGAGCGTATCAGTGCCGAAGCTGGCTTGAGAAAGCTGGGCAACATCAAAGTTCCATCGATTAATAACAGCTACTCTTTCTTGGGTTGGCTGGTCTACAAAGGGATCTTGACTTGGGAGCAGGTCTTATCGATTCTGGAGCCTCATGTGTTGCTTGTGCTGGAGCGTCTGCTGCCTAACTTAGGCACTTTTAGCTTGACCGCTGAGCCGCTCGATACTATCGCCATTGGCTTTCATGTTTCAGAGCTGCTCCACAAGGTGACCACTCGCCAGCGGCAATTGTCTACTCTTGCTCCCCAGCTCACATCGCTGAATGACAGACCAGTTCTTAATTCGCTACCCTGCCCTGAGTCGGCTGATATTCTCAACTCGGCTCAGTACAAAAGCTTTCAAAAATTCATCCCCTGGATCGACGGTGATCGCTCCATTCTTGACCTGGCCGAACTTCAAAGCCAAGACACCCTCAAGCTAGCTCACGCCTGTTCCGTCTGGAGTAAGGCGGGTTGGCTGCGCATGGTTCAGACGACTAGTGCGGCTTACGCACCCACCATTGTTGCCATTGACGATAGTGCAGTCATGCTGGAACTGGTCAAACGCTCGCTGAAGCAGTACCGGGTACTGACCGCACAGAGGGCAACTGAGGGGCTAGCTTTGATCTTTCATGAAAAGCCAGACTTGGTCGTGTTAGATGTCTCAATGCCAGAACTAGATGGCTTTAACCTGTGCAGTACGATCCGAAGCGTTGATTCTTGCAAGCATATCCCTGTGCTCATGTTGACTGCCAGAGATGGTTTTCTAGACAAGATGCGGGGGCGAATGGCTGGCACAACCGAATATCTGACCAAACCATTCGAAGGAGAAAAATTATGCGAGGTTGTAGACAAATATCTTCAACGAAAAATGGTTAATCATCAGGATTCTGTCTCCAAAACTGGATAAACAGGATTAAGGATGTAACTCGTTCTATCTTCGGCCTATCGTTTAGGCTCAACCCGAACGTAGCCAAAATCATAGGGTGGTTTGCCCGGTGTTGGATTGTCCAGTTAGCCATTAAATCAAGCGATATCGAAGGGGATGTCATGTCGAGAGTATTAGTGATTGACGATGTGCCCTCGCAGCAGGATTTAATTTGCCGGATGCTCCAAGAAGGCGGCATCAGCGTTATCCGAGCCAGCAGTGGCGAAGAAGGGCTTAATCGCATTCGTAAAGAAAAGCCGGACTTGTTGATTCTTGATATTGTCATGCCGCGAATGAACGGCTATGAAGTTCTGCGAGAGCTCCGAGCCGACGCAGCAACGAAGCGATTGCCAGTTGTGCTTTGCACAACCAAAGGAACGGACTATGACAAGTCTTGGGGCATGGATATGGGAGCAGATGCTTACATCACCAAGCCATTTGACGAAACGCAGCTGCTCAACACAGTCCGACGTTTGCTTTAAGCCCAAATTCTGTTGGGAGATAATCCTAGATCTTCATGACATCCTCCGCTATTACCCCCCTTAGTAAAGCTGCATTTCCTACGCAGTTCCTGGTATTTCAGCACCAAACCAGTTCTTTCGCGATCGAACTGCGCTTGGTGCAAGAAGTTTTAACCACCATTGAGCAGCCAATCACCCCGGTACCCAACACCGCCCCCATGTTGTTGGGATTAACTAATCTGCGGGGAGAAATTGTGCCAGTCGTAGATTTCGGCCAGTTTGTTGGTCTAGAGATTGTACGTCTCAATTCTCTAGAAAGCCGGATTCTGATTTTAGAAAATACTCAGACCAGTTCCAGCCAAACCACAGCTCGGCAAAATACCATTCGATTTGGCGTAGCGGTCGAGCGAGTTCAAGGCGTGGTGCAATTTCAGGCTGGGAAAATTGAGCCTTCGAGCAATGCCAGCCCGGAGTTAATTCCCTATTTACGGGGATTGTATGACTTGAATGGGCAATTGCTGATGGTGCTTTCTGTGGCAACCTTTGCCAATGACTCTCGCTGGTAGGCCCGCTGCCTAATCAACTGCCTAATTGGCTGCTAATTGGGGTGTTTATCTACCTTATCTACACTCTCGACATGCTTGGAGGAGCGCTCTGATATGTATACTTCACAACGGCTGGAAGATGGTGTTCGGGCCCTCCGAGCTGGGCGCTATGAAGAGGCAATCCAGCTATTAGAAGAAGGGCTTAAAGACGATCCATCTAATCTTGATCTGCGCTACTGGTTATCTAAAGCGCATCAGCAAGGGCAGCGAGATCTAGACACAGCGGTTGAACTTGACCAAGAGTATTTAACAGCTCAGGATTGGCCAGAGCGCAACGGGCAGAATGGCAAGTTAGTACGCAGGGCAGAGGCTTACAGGTCAGAAGCGGAAGACAGTTTTGTTGACGTCTCCACCACTACAAATGTTGACGACCAGCAAAGCTACGAGCGTTCTGGCAAAAACCTGAACAAGAGCCAATCGGAGTCAAACGCCAAGGATAAAAAGACCACTGTTCGCCCCTGGGACAAATTAAGTCTGAGAACTAAGGCAACTGTTTTAGCAGTCGCCTTGGGAACAGTTCCAGTCTTAGGGGTAGGGGCAACTGCCTACTACTTCACCAGTCAAAGAATCACCAACAACCTAATCAGCCAGCAGCAGGTTCGTGCAACCTCCATATCTAGTACCCTCAGCCGTCTTACTCAAGAGCGCTATCAAGACACGATCGGTCTTTCTACGCGGACTTTTCTCACCGACCCCAATGGACGAGCCGCAACTTCTGACCAGGTCAAGGTAACTTCGTTCAAGCAATACCTAGAAAAGGGTTACGACCTTGCTGGTTTTGCCGATCTCAATGGCAGAGTGCTGATCAAAGCAGGCGATGGTTTAGATGATGTGTCAGAGCGTGACTGGTTTAAGGCAGTGAGCAGCACTCAACGCCCGGTCATTATTCCTCCTCGAAAATCATCTGTGACCGGTGAGTATTCAATGTTTGTCGGTGCTCCTGTTGTAGATGGAACCACGGGCAAAATGATCGGGGTCGCTTATACGCGGACGCCTGCCTCCTATTTCAACGAGGTTTTTGCCAAGGAAGCAAAAGCAATCTCTGACAACGTAAAAGACTTCGGCTCCCAAAAATATCTAGCTATCAATGATTTGGGCAACGTTTTTATCGCCCCAGAAAAGAATTACTACGACAAGACGGTTCAAGAGGTTTTTGCTCGCGCCGCAGTTCAATTAAAAACGGTCAACAAAGTTGGCAGTGTCCAAGATACCAACCGGCTGGATAAACAAGAATACGTAGTGTCTTACATTCCTCTACCGGGTGGTGATGGCTTACCTGAGCTGAACTGGGGGGCACTGGTCGCACAGCCTACGGCTGAGTTGTTTGCGGCTCGCCAAGGACTTCTGTTCACCTTTGCGATTGGTATAGGAGTTGCATCTCTGCTAGTCGGGGTGATTGCAGCTTACTTAGCCAACCGAGCTACGCAACCGATTGTGGCGGCAGCAGGAGCGGTCGAGAAGTTGGGGCAAGGCAAACTTGATACCCGCATTGGGGTAAGCGGCGAGGATGAGCTAGCCGTTTTGGGCTCCAACATCAACCGCATGGCGGTGCAGCTTCAATCGTTGCTGAGCCAAACTCAGCAACAAGCCAGAATGCAGAAAGCAGAGCGGGAAAAACTGCAACGTCAGGTGGACGCCATCGCGCTTGCAGTAAATAGCATCGCTCAAGGTAAGCTCGACACCCGCATCCCGGCGTTGACTGGGGAAGGAGTGGTCAAAGAGCTAGCCGACCAAATTAACGGCATGACCGCTCAGCTCCAAGAACTGGTTGATGGGCAGATTGAGCTGGCAGCCCAGCGGAAAGCAGAAGCCGATGCCTTGACCGAGCAGGTACTCAAACTGTTGGGTGAAATCAAGGGCGCAGCTCGAGGCGACCTGACCGTTCGGGCTGAGGTAACCGAAGGCGCAATGGGTAGTGTGGCTGACTCCTTCAACTTCCTGGTCAGTTCCCTCCGCCGCGTGGTTAACGGCATTCAGGAAGTAGCCACGCAGGTCACTAGTACCACGGGTGATTCTATTTCTGCGACTCAAGAACTCGCGACCCAAGCTCAGACCCAGGCGGTTCAGATTCAGGGCACGCTCAGCCAGTTGGAGCAGATGATTCATTCCATCCGGGATGTGGCAGAGGCCGCCCGCATGGCTGAACAGGTAGCTCAAAAAGCAGCGCTGACCGCAGAGGACGGCGGTCAGGCCGTAGACAAGACAGTCGAGGGGGTCAATGAGCTGCGCGACACCATCGCTCAAACCACAAAGATGATCAAACGCTTAGGCGAAGACTCCCAAAAAATCGAGAGCATCGTCAGTGTAATTTCCAAAATCGCTTCTCAAACTAACTTGCTGGCACTCAACGCCACAATCGAGGCAGCCCGAGCCGGGGAGCAGGGTGAAGGGTTTGCAGTGGTTGCTGAAGAAGTCCGCAAGCTGGCCGAACGCTCAGCCGAAGCGACCGAAGAAATCGATGCGATTGTGCGTTTGATTCAAGAGGGAACCGCCCAGGTCGTCATTGCCATGGAAGAAGGCACGCAGGAGGTCGTCCAGGGCACCCAGCTAGCGGCTCAAGCCAAAGAGCGCTTGGTCAGCATCATCGAAGTCAGCCGCGAAATCAACCATCTGGTGGTCAACATCTCTCAAGCGGCTCAGCAGCAAGCCTCAGTTGCTGACGTCATTGCTGGAACGGTGCAGCAGATGAGCCAAGCGGCAGGTGAGACCTCCAAGAGTGCTGAGTCTGTGACTGACACCCTCGGTTCCTTGAATGAGGTTGTCGACCAGTTGCAGAACTCTGTGCAGAACTTCCGTACCACTTGAGGCTCTACCCCGACCTTAAACTTTGCAACCGTCTCCGGCGAGAACCGACTACTGTGAACCAGGAAGACTACCGCCAGCTTATCGGTGCCTTCATGAGCGAAACTCAAGAGTTCTTGCAGAGCCTTGAGCGCAACCTGCTGAACTTGGAGAAGGCCACCGATTCAGCGGCGCGTTCTAAGACGATCGAGAACTTATTTCGAGCAGCTCATTCAATCAAAGGCTCGGCCTTGATGTTCGGGTTTGAAGACCTCTCTCGCTGTGCCCACAGCCTAGAGGACTGCTTTGCGGTGTTGCGCGACCAAGCCGATCTCACACAGCCGGTCCCAGACATAGTGATCAATCTGCTCTTGAGCGGCTTGGATCAGCTTCAGGCAGCAGTGAGCTTTGCCCGTCGTGGCAACACCCAAGATCCAACCCGAGTGGGCACGCTGGCCAAAATCCTCGTTGAGTTAGAAGCCGAGTTTAGGGCGCAGGTTCCCACGCAGGCTCTCGATCAGCCGTCTAATCAATTGCCTCTAGTCTTGCCTAAAGAAACCACTGCCTCCGCTGCCATCCAGGCTGTATTCGCCAATGAGGTGTCAGAGATCTTGCAACAGCTGGGCACGCAGATCCAGCGGGGAGTCAAGCAGGGCAGCTACGAGGGACTAATCTCAGAAGCACGCAAGCTTACGGGTCTAGCAGGCATGTTGCAAATGCCTGGCTTCCAGAAGATTGCCCAACTCCTGGAAACTTTAGGCGACCTGAGCCCGACCGTCGTAGATCCAGAATTACTCGTCGCAGTTTACCCACAAGTTTTGCGGGAACTCCAGGCCGGCCAGGACGCGATCCTGAGCGGTCGCGCTGATGCCGCAGGTCCCAGTCCTGAGCTCCAAACCGCAGTGCTGCAACTTCAGCAGCAAGCTCTGAACGCTGACCTCAACGCAGAATTTAATTGGGACAGCTTCAGCACAGAAGCTGATCTAGCTGATCTGGACGAAGTTTCGCCTCTAGAACCGCTTTGGGACAGTGAACCTTTAGATACTGACCAATTCGCTGCCCTGCTAGATGCAGCCAGTGATAGCGAACTGAGTGAGCTAGGTGAGCTGAGTGAAACGGAGGTGGAGATTCAGAGCCTTGGGCAAGGCAGACAAACTAAACGGGTTGATGCAGATGAAATCCCGTTGCATCTGATTTTCCCAACTCTAACTGAGGTCGTCGAGACGCCTGTTTCTGAGGTGACGCTTGTAGATGCAAGTCTCTCTGGAACAACCCGAGAAGAGACAACGATCTCAGAAAGGATTTCAGAGACGACCATCGCTGAACCAAGTCTGAGCGAGGCAACTGTTGCAGAGCTAGAACCCGAACGCCTCAAAGACTCTCCACCTGCTTGCGAAGAGCCATCTGGGCCTGCGCCTGACTCTTTTATTCGAGTTGAGGCCAGTCGCCTGACCGAACTGCTCAACCTGGTTGGGGAACTGGTTATCAACCGTACCAACCTGGAAAGTCAGGTTGCTCAATTACGAACCACGGTGAAGCAGTTGCGCGGTGGCACAGCTGAATTACAACGAGCGGGGGCAGAGCTGCGGGAAGACTATGACCGGCTGACCGTGCCTCAACGGCAGCAACCTGCATCCCGTCCCTCACAAGCAGCTGCCGCCAATTCCAATGGCAAGCTCAGCGCTGGCTTTGATCCTCTAGAACTCGACCAGTATGGAGAGTTTCACATCCGCGCCCAGGGCGTCATTGAAACAACTCAAGATATTGACTTTGCCTCAGACCGCACCAATCAGATTGTGTTTGACGTTGAACGTGGACTCGATCAGCTGCGTCGAATCACCAATCGCCTGCGCTCGCGGGTTTTGCAATTACGGGTTCTGCCCTTTAGCCACATCGTAGATCCTCTGCCTCGGGCGATTCGAACCCTCTGTCGGACCTATGGCAAAGAAGTCAATCTGCTGTTGCTGGGCCGGGAGCTGGAATTGGATGAAAGCATCTTGGAGGAATTGCGGGATCCCTTGATTCATCTCGTGCGCAATGCTTTTGACCACGGGATTGAGCCCCCTTCAGAGCGTCGGCAGTTTGGTAAACCGGTTTCTGGAGAGATTGAAATTGCCGCCCGCCGTCAAGGGAGCCATACCCTGATTTCAGTGCGCGATGATGGCCGAGGCATCGATTTAGAGAAGGTGCGTGCCCATGCTGTAGAGCGCCGATTGGTGTCAGTGGGCAAGGCCCTGGATCTCAGCCCCGCCGATCTCTACAGCCTGCTATTCACCCCAGAGTTCAGTACCACTGACCAAGTCACTGCTCTCTCTGGCCGGGGCATGGGCTTAGACATTGTTCGGACAACCGTGCAGCGTCTGCGTGGTTCGATTGCCATTGATTCCACGCCAGGACAGGGCACCCTGTTTACCCTGAAGCTGCCGCTCGTGCTTTCGATTCTGCAAGCCCTGTTGGTGCAGGTGGGACAACAGACCCTGGCGGTGCCGATGGATGTGATCGAAGAGATGTTGCACATCGAACCTGAACGTATTCACACCGCAGGCCAACACCAGATGTTTCGCTGGCGGGGCGAGTTCCTAAGGCTCATTCGCCTGTCCGATCTGTTGTCCTACAGCCAGCCAACGGCTGAACTACCCAACACACTGGCAGACTCAACTCACCTTTCGTTGCTCATTGTCAATATCAGCAATGGCTACTTGGCCGTTTTGGTTGATCGCCTGCTGAGCCAAAAAGAAATCGTGATTAAGCCCCTGCCAGCTCCCCTATCCAAAACTAAGGGCATCGCAGGCAGCACCATTGTGGGCGATGGCAGCGTTGTCCTGATCGTCGATGTGAGCGATCTGGCAGCCGCTGCACCTGTGCTCAATCAGCTGAGCGAGCCGGTTTTGCCTTACAGTGCTCAGGCACAACGAGTTCGGCCGGCGCTCCCCTCTCAGGCTACAGCGGCCAAAGCCACGCAGTTCTTGCCAGTTCCTGAGCGGCCAGCGGTGACGGTAATGGTGGTAGACGATGCCTATGCCGTGCGTCGCCTAGTTGCTAACTGCCTGATGCGGCGGCAGTACCAGGTGTTGCAGGCAAAGGATGGGCAAGACGCCTTAGAGCAGCTTCAGGCTGGAGCCAAGTGCCACTTTATCCTCGCGGATATTGAAATGCCTCGAATGAATGGCTTTCAGTTATTGCAAGCACTCAGGGCCAATTCTGAACTCCAGTCAATCCCAGTTGCCATGTTGACCTCACGCACCGGCCAAAAGCATCGACAGATGGCTTTGGAACTGGGAGCCAACGCTCACTTCATCAAACCTTATAAAGAGTCAGAACTACTGGATACAATCGCCCGGCTCACGCAGCAGAGTAGGCTCTCCCCTTCTATTTAGCCCGCAGGACAGTAGCTGTAGTTTTTGACCTCTCACTTCAAATTCTCGTTTTGTTATGAGCAAACTTCCAGCTGACCGGACTCTAGACCCTATCGGAAGCCAATCGGATCTCTCGACTCTGCGCTCACAACGGCGACGAGCGGGTCTCAAGCTAGTCTGCTTCCGAGTCGAGGGCGAACATTACGCAGTTTCGATTGAGCGAGTTAAGCGAATCACAGACCTTTCTGGCGCCTACGGTCTGCTCAGCACCGGCAACAGCCTGATGGATAGCAACGGTGAAAATATTACGCTGATCAATTTGCATGCTCTAGTCCATGGCTCTGCCCAGCCGAGGTTACAAGCGTCGCAGAACTCAGCTCACAACGCTGCGCCCCAGCCCTATGTCATTGTTTGCTATACCGCTAACCGCCAGCTCATGGGAATTGCAGTTGAGCAGATGCCTGCCATCCATGCCGTTCCGGAAGCAGCTCTCCAACCGTTGCCCGATCTCTACCGACAATCGCTGAGTTCAGATTGTGTCAAAGCCTTAGTCCGGCTGCCTTCTGCACTCGCAGGGCAACCGGATCTGCTCTACCTGAATCTAGATCGGCTTGGTTAGAAGCTTGCCCAACTGAGGTAAATAGCTTTTCTAAAGACCTCAAACCGTTGCTGTTGCGTAGGCTAACCAGGCACGCCAGAAGATGTAAGTCGACATCAAGGCCAACAGGGTGCGAAAGGAAAAGGTGACCACAGCATCCGATAAGCGGGGTAGCCAACGGATACCAAAGTGAGCACCAAGCATTCCACCTACGCCCAGAATTAGGCCGTCTGCCCAGAGCACATTGCCGCCCAAGGCATGACCAATACAGGCAGACGAGGCAGCAATAGCCGTGACACCAAGGCTAGTTTGAATCGCAACTTTGATCGGCTCGCCAAGCAGCAAAATCTGCATTGGCACCAGAACCACGCCCCCACTAACACCCAAAAGACCGGCTAGGAGACCTGCGGTTCCCCCTGTTGTAACAATTGCAGCGAGGACCCTGGCCCTTCCGCTATTGCTTTTGTCCTTGCTAAGAACCGGATCACCTTGACGGACCAAACGCTTTTTCAAACCAATCAGATAGAAGCTGCTGGATAGAAGGATTCCATAGCAAATCAGTAGTATATGAGGCGGAAATCGGTTGGCAAGATAGACGCCAAGCTGAGCGGTCACAAGCGCCGACGAACCGAGGTAGAGCACTTTTCGCAATTTCAGTAGCCCCATCTTCCAGTTTTGCCAGGTTCCAGATAGGGCGACGATAACAATCGCTAAACTACTGGTCGCTGTAGCCTGTACTGGCTCAGCCCCCATAGTAATTAAGAGAGGGATCATCAAAATCGCCCCGCCAATACCGAAAAGCCCAGCTAACACACCTGACAGGACCCCACCGACTGGTAGAAGCAACCACTGCATATAATTAACAAGCGCAAACTAAAGCGTTACGCACACTTCTAAGGTCTAAATGCAGCTTTAGAGTAAGCCACAGTCCACCCGCTATGCTTCGATAGCTGTCTGTAGACTTAACTTACAGATAAGTTGTGGAAGTCTCAATGTGAGCTTCGAGTCTGAGGCGATTGACTAACGAGGCGTTGCCAGTCAGTAGTCTAAGCGAAGTATTCTAGCAGTGGCCAACAGGTCACTCTTTACCACCGGTCGAGTCTTTAATCTCATAAGCCTGCACCTTTCAAGAACTCACAAGCGCAGCGTAATCTGCTACGTCGCATCATAGGTATACCACAATTAAAATGTATGTATCACCTATCACCAAATACTTATTTCTACAAAAAGTAGGCCTAGAAAACAAAGAGCAGACAGGCCAATTCTACCCGTAGTGCCAGTCGGGGATGTGCTAATTGATACTAGCTATCGCTAGAGACACTAGGAAGTTGATCCATCGGTTTGTGCTCTCCGGTTTGTGCCTTCAAGGGTTTAGCGCTTCTCTACAATAAAATGTTTGACTTTCATGATAATACATCTGTAACTTTGTTAAAGTCCCCATCTCTTCTGACGCTTAGCCCGAGACTTAGGCCAAGACTTACGACTTTTTGAGCTGCAACGCAAGTATAAGGGCAGACTTGACTTATCTAAACAAACCCTGTCAAAATTCGTGTTGGCGTCTTAGCAGACTGGTTGTACCATTTGCTGAATTGCGGATAGTTGTGGACAGAGCAGTTGGCTCTTCGAGTGAGGCTGCGGCTGGTACTTGTGTTCTCATGTGTTCCCTTCTCAACAATAGCCAACAAGCAATTGTTTGCCGGAATTGTTGAACTGCATCGAAAAATTGTCCCCTACACTACCTAATCTATTTTGAGAGGGAGGAGAAATATTGATGGCTGATCTGTCTATTCGTAAGCTGTCGCCAGTGCTCGGCGCAGAGGTTCTTAACGTTTCGCTTACCGAGCTACTCGACGATTCAACCTTCGAGGCAATTCAAAAAGCCTGGTACGAAAACGTTGCTTTGGTGTTTCGTAACCAGTCTCTTTCAGCTGCTGACCTGGTTGCTTTTAGCTCCCGGTTTGGCCAACTTGACATCGCTCCCCCTAATGAAAACGGTCGGTGCTTTGTAGAAGGCTTCGAAGAGATCTTGGTAATTTCTAACGTGGTTGAAAATGGAGTAGCCATTGGTAGCCTCGGCTCCAAGGAGATTCCCTGGCACACTGACATGTCGTATACAGAAGTGCCCCCACTTGGCATTACTCTCTATGGGTTTGAGGTACCAGCCCCAGACGGTGGCAAAACCGAGTTTGTCAACATGTACCAAGCTTTCGAGACGTTGTCCGACGAATTGAAGCAGAAGGTTGAAGGACTCAGCATCAAGCATGACAGCAGCATCAATGCTGCCGGTTACCTAAGACTGGGGTCAGATCCAGTCATTGATGTTGTGACTTGCCCTGGTGCGATTCACCCAATCGTGCGTACTCACCCTGTTACAGGTCGCCAGGTGCTTTACTTGGGTCGTCGACGGAATGCCTACATCTGCGGCTTACCGGTGCAGGAGAGTGAGGAATTGCTTGACGCCCTTTGGGACCACTGCACTCAGTCTCAGTTGAAATGGCATCACCACTGGCAACCCGGAGATCTGCTCCTCTGGGACAACTTCTGCACAATTCACCGCCGGGATCAGTTTGATCCTAATAGCCGACGCATCCTGTATCGCACTCAGTTCAGACCCAAGTTGCCTCAGCTTCAAGAGCGCGCAGCAGAAACTGCTACAGCAGTCAAGTAAGCCTGTTACTAATCAATCATCATTAAGCCTGGAGCTTCTGATAGGGCTATAGCTTTTAGGTAGTGCAATTACTTATAGCTATAGCCCTTGTTTGGGTTAGCGTTAGTCGATACCGAACTGCTAGACCGTTGAGCTAGTAATTTCTAAAGCCCGCTGTACTGACCCTCGCGACCTGTTGGTCAAAATAAGGACAATCATATGAATTCGCTGTAGCGAACTGTAGTTTTCCTGATCAAGGAACTGCAGGTTCACCGGGTACTTCTGCACTCGTCCAGTTAATTTGGACAGTGGTTATGGAGATGAATAGGAAACGGTGAATAGAGAATCTGTGCGGAGCTTCTTAGTGGGTCCTGCAGTTGTGTGAGCCGCGTTATTAACAGCCACGGCAAGTGCTATCCAGACGGTACCAATGCCGCCCATTTTTTACACTCACACAAGTCTTGGTAAGATTTTGTAGCTTTTAGAAAATAGGGGTAAGTTCAATTGACATATTTATGCTTGATTGACAAGAATATCTGCCTATCCGATCAGCATTTAGAGCAACTGCGGGCCTGCGCTGAGGTCGAGTTCTTAGACATCTCCACGGCAAATGACTCTTTGCTAAAACGGGGGCATCTCCTATTGCTCCACAGCAAATTGCTGCCCGAGCAACTTCGGCTGATGCAGAACTGTCGTTATATCGGCCTGAGAGCACGCAATTTAGATTATTTGCCTGTTGAGATTGCAGCTGAGATGGGCATAACCATTCGCAATTTACCATCTCTATCAACCATCGCTGTCGCTGAGCACACCTTTGCCTTGATCTTTGCTCTAGCTAAGAATCTGATTAGATCTCATACCCAAACCGTTGCTGGTCAGTGGCGCACCAATCTAAGACCAAATTTTGAAATTTGTGGAAAAACTCTGGGGATTATTGGCTACGGAACCATCGGCAAGCAAGTCGAGAAGCTAGGCAACTGCTTGGGCATGAAAGTCCTCATTGCCACTAAGCCGAATAGTCATGAGCACAGTCAGGAAAACAACAGGTTACCCTTGGAGCACCTGTTACCGCAATCGGATATTGTTACCCTCCACCTGTCTTCTACTCCTAGCAACAGGAGCTACATTAACCAACACCGACTGTCCCTAATGAAGCCAGGAGCGTTGCTAATCAATACAGCCAGAGGCTCAGTTTTAGACTACACAGCCTTAGGGGAAGCGCTGAACTCAGGGCATTTGGGCGGTGCTGGACTGGACGTGTACGAGGTAGAGCCAGCCATACCCGCTCCTTTATTGGAGCTGCCTAATGTAGTCTGTACGCCGCATGTTGCTTATGCAACGGAAGAAGCCTTAGCTGGGAAACACAACATTCTAGTTGAGCAGGCATTAAGTTACCTGAAGGACCTGACACAAGGTCTTCTAGACTCCTAGCCAGTAGGCTGACCAAGCCTGCCAGAAAATATAGACTGCGACAAATGAGAGCAGAGAGCGAAAGATAAAAACGACAGCCGAATCTGGTAATTGAATAAGGTAACGGGTGCCGACCTGAGCTCCCAACAACCCACCCGTACCCAGAGTGATGCCCTCGATCCAGAGTAGATTACCATTCAAACTATGCCCGATACAGGCAGAAATAGCTGCAAGAACCGTGACACCAAGGCTAGTTTGGATAGAAGCTTTGATCGTCTCTCCAAGCAACAACATTTGCATCGGCACTAACGCAGCTCCACCGCCTACACCGAGAAAACCGGCTAGTAAGCCCGCAACAGATCCTGTTGCCAATCTTGCCGACACCAAGCCAAACTTTGAGGAATTGGCAGGAATTGGATCTCCCTGCTTGACCAGCTTTCTTTTCAAGCCAATCGAGTAGATGTTGAAGAGCATGAGGAGCCCGAAGCAAAATAGCAACACATAGGATGGAAACCTACTGGCAAAATAGACTCCAATTTGTGCCGTGACAACAGCGGCTAAGCTAAGGTAAAAAACCTTATGGAATTGTAGCTTCCCCATCCGCCAATTCTGCCAAGTTCCAGATACAGCTGAGATGAGGATTGCTAGGCTACTAGTAGCTGTTGCTTGAACAGGTTGAGCCCCTGTAGCAACCAAAATAGGGATCAACAGTAGGGCACCGCCAATCCCTAAAAGGCCTGCAAGGAAGCCCGACAGCAAGCCGCCAATTGAAAGAAATAACCAAGCTTCCAAGGGCATGGAGGGCAGACTCAGCAGCAGGGAGAGCATCAAGAAAAGCATCACCAGCGCAATGTTGAGCAGGTGTGTTCTCAACCCGCTGCCAGCTGATGATTGCCTCAAGCCAGCAGCTCCACAATGTGATGAATCGTATCGACGCTGTAGGTGAACAAATAATCCAGTCGATCGGCCAAGAGACCCAAAATCAGGTCGTTGTAACTCATGCCGTATTCTTCAAGCCCAATCGACACTAAACTTGTAACCTCATCAGTTGGCCGCTTCAAATCTGGTTTAGGATTAGCCTCCAAAACATGGAGGACACCATTGGCATCGGCTCTAATATCAATTCGAATTAGAGACCTCAAACTGAATTCCCAATAGAACCTTTGTGCCAATTTAATTAAGTTCTGCTTAAGCTCAGCTTCATCGTTGCCAACCAGTCGAGTGCGATTGGAAGTAATCGCCTTTTTATCCATTGAGGTAAAGATGGGTTCATCAGCCTCAAGAACCCGTTCCAGAGCGGAAAAGGCGAACGGATTCGCGTTCCTTGCCAATCTGCCATTTGCGTAAGTGACGTAGCCACAAACGGCCACACAGTATTCGCGTCCGGGTAGATAGGTTTCAATGAGAACCGTATTGTGGGTGAGCCGATGCACCTCACTAGCCATGCGCGGTAGATCATGGATCGACTCAACCAAATGCACATGGAGAGAAGCTCGGCCTGAAACCGGTTTGACCACGAAGGGTCCCTGATAGTCGCCAAAGACAGCTTTGAACTTGGCATCTACACTTGGCCTCAACAACCCACGAGAGGGGTGCCAAGTAATAAAGGGCGCTGTCTCAATGCCCAGAGCTTGGAGTTCGCGCTTAAAAGTATGCTTGTTATCTAGAATCGAGACGTTGAGAGGGTTATGGCCAATGTATGGTATCCCTAACATCTCCAGCATTGCTGGTGTGTGGCAGAGAGGATTGTAACCCTGGACGCCACCTGTATTGAGCCAAGCTAAATGAATCTCTTGCTCTCTTAAATTCTGAGCAAGAGTCATGTCATCTGGCATCAAAAAGACGTTTTGAAATCCAACTTCTTGAAGGGCTCGCTGGATATCTTTAGCAACTACTTCATAGCTTTTCCAAGAACGTGGGTTGTGAGTCCTGTGGATAACCGAGCCATCTCGATTCTTGTTGCCACCGTAGATAACAGCAATGCGTAGCTTAGATAGAAGAATATCAAGGTAAGGCGGCAGCAGACTAAACTCGTAATGAAAGCAAGGATCTACGAGAGCCTTGATCTCTTGAACCTGCGCTACTGTAACCATATCCATTGCCTTAAGCCCTCTCAATGTTTCTCAAGCGACCTCTAAGAAGTGCTGGAGACATCTCATTTGATCCCAATCCCAAGCATCTTGGAATTGGGCCCTCTATAACCAACTGCATTAATAATGAAAATGCCAGGTGAGGCAATTGAGAAGTCCACAACCCCTTAGCCTAGAAGCTACCCCACTTTACCTGTACAGAGTTATTGGACTAAAAACCTATGAGTCATTTATGTCCTGCTCAGGTTGGATCTAACCATACCATGTCTGAAAACATATGTATCGTTGGCCACTGAAATGCTACGTTTACGCCAACAATACTATTTGGGACATAAATTCGTCGTGCCATTGTTTGCATACCATACGTCTATGTGAGAGCGGTCACATAGACGTATGGTATTATTCCCCTGGTCAAGCGCCATAACTGATAGTTAGTGGCTAGTCTATCCTTAAAAATGGTGAGGGAAGTCTACTGTGAGCCTATCCATTCGCAAGCTATCACCAGCGCTTGGAGCTGAGATTTTTGACATCGATCTCTCTCAACCGCTTAGCGATATTACCGCTAGTGCAATTGAGAAGGCTTGGTACGAGCACTCGATCTTGCTCTTTCGTAATCAACACTTATCGGATGCTGAGCTGGTAGCCTTCAGCAAGCACTTCGGCGAACTTGATGCCCCACCCATAGGCACTAGCAACCGCTATTGGGTTGAAGGTTTTCCCGAAGTTCTGGTCGTTTCCAACGTAATTGAGAATGGTGTACCGATTGGCAACTTAGGTGCCAAAGAGGTTACCTGGCACTCTGATATGTCCTATGAAGAGGTTCCACCGATTGGCAGCATCCTCTATGCCCTTGAAGTGCCACCGGTAGGAGGCAGCACAGAATTCGTCAATATGTATGCTGCTTTGGAACACCTCCCTAGTGAACTGAGACGCAAGGTAGAGCACCTGAGCATCAAACATGACGGCAGCGTCAACGCTGCAGGGGATCTACGCTTGGGCAAGCAGCCGGTCACAGATGTTGTCACTTGCCCAGGGCCGATCCATCCGATCGTCCGCACTCACCCCAAGACCGGACGTCAGGCCCTTTATATTGGCCGTCGTCCCAATGCTTATGTTTGCGGTTTGCCTGTGCCAGAAAGTGAGGAAATCGTCAACGAACTTTGGAGCCGTGCTATCCACCCTGACTGGACCTGGCGGCTCGACTGGCAAGTTGGCGACATAGTCTTCTGGGACAACCGTTGCACAATGCACCGCCGCGATCCATTTGATCCCAATAGCCGCAGGGTTATGCACCGCACCCAGCTTAAGGAGAAGCTGCCTCAGCCCCCAATCGAACTAACACCAGACCGAGTTCTTGAGAGCCAAGCTGTCTAAGATCTGGTGTGTGAGCTGCGTGACAAGCTACAGCGATTCTTGAGTTATTCCTGCAGCTTGGTGTGGCACAAGCTCTGTACCAGGCAGCAGTAGTTCAGCCTTTACATTTCAATAACTGGTCAATGACTGGTCTCGCGGGCACATCTAATATTGATGTGCCTACTTGTTCTGTACAGCCCAAAGTTTCCCCAAGTTTGGGATAGCTCAGTTAGGCACGCCGCTATTCCCGTACGGGTTCCTGTCCATGTACCCAGATGAACAACCACAGCGATGCTAAGGTGCCACCCAAGTGGGCAGCCAAAATGCTGGCATTCGTTTGGACGACAAAAATATCAAACGCTCGGATGAACTGGTTAGGATCGTAGAAGGCTGCCGGTTGGAATTGAGCAAATGATTTTCCTAGCAGGGTCACAACTGTAATCTCAATCCCAAGGAAGGTCAGCAACATACCCAGCAGGTTAATGAGCAAGCCAATTCTCAAAGTGCGAGCAACACTCTCGCGCTTGGGCTTCATGCTGGGATTGGAGAGCTTCAGCCGTTTTCCCAGGCGTGTGTACTGAAAAGACCAGTAAATACTAAAGACCAAGACCAAAAGACCAGCTACTGCCAGGATGATACCCAAGCCAGCACCGGAGTTACTACTTTCGGTATTAAGATTACGCCCAGATAGAGAGAACAACAAAGTCAGAGCAGAGATAACCAAGAGTACAAGCTGAAGCAAAAAGCTGGTCCAGCCCGTCATGGTAAAAACAGTGGCAATTCCCCTAGTCCTCGGGGTTGCTGGACGGGTACCTAATTCGCTGGGCATACGAGTAGCCAATTACAAGATTGGTACACAACTATGGCTTGAGGATAGTGATAAGTCTCAACAGATGGCGCCAGTCTAACGATGGATTGAACTGCTCAACCAGCTCTATCAAGAAGCTTATTAAGCGCCTTACAACCAATTGAGGAGACGCAGCGATATCAGAAAGCCTTCAAAACTTGAAGTTCTGCGTTTGAAGCTTCACAGCTGCATTTGATCAATCTTCAGGAGTTTCTGCGTGCAACAGGCAACAAATAGAGCCCGCTTGCGCGGACTCTTCTGCAGATTAAGTGAACTGTTTAACTCTCTAAATTGAAAAGGGAATTTGGAGAGTCAAAACTGCTCAACTTCTAGATTTCAGCTCCAGCCTTGGGCTCAGCTCCCATTGGTTCAACGTAGTCTCTGAAGGTTGTGATCTGCTGTGCGAAATCTAGCGCCTTGATATGGTTCAGCAAATCCTCGGCTTGAGAAGAAAGCTTGTAGTCAGCAGGCATTGGGATGATCGTACCATTATCCATTCCTTGAGATAGCAAGTACCAAAACAGCAGCTTGGTAGTGGCGCTCATGGAACCATATTCACGACCGATTAGCGTATCAGCTCGGTTGATCAGATCCCGTTGTACTTGCAGCTGTTCCTCGTGGGACATGCCTTTGACTTGCTCAAATAGAGATTCAGCTACTGAAGTAGAGACAGTGCTTGCACCAGGAGCAGCTGGCGTAATTGATTTACCCATCTCGGTGTAGATAAACCAAAACAAAGCTAGTTGCTCATCGACCTCTAAATTCTGGAAGGCTTGAGCTTGTTGTTTAACAGTGTCGTCGCCCGCAAATGTCATTTGGAACCTCAAACGATATTAACAATTGAAATTTAACAAAAAAAAGCTAGCGTTTAAACTAGCTCAGGGCAGGTTAATATACCCATCTAAAGAGAGAAGTTAAACGAAACAGAATCATAAAGGCTGAGAGGGCTGCGGATCTATGAGTTTAGATACAGCCTGAGGGTCACTTCCCATCGACACTACAGCATCCCGCAAAGCTTGGATTTGCAAACCGTAGTCTAAACTCTGGATTGCAGCCATCAAGTTTTGAGCTTCCGGTTTAAGCTTATAGTTATCAGGGAAGGCAATAAGTTTTCCCTGATCAATTTCTTGAGCAAGATGGTGCCAAAAGGTTAACTTGGTATTTGCACTTAACGCACCATATTCCCGACTAATTGGTGTATCAACACGGCCGACGATCTCACGCTGTGCTTCCAATTGCTGAGCTTCTGGCATTTGGCGGATTTGCTCAATCAGCCCATCGGCAACTTCGGGTGAGGCTACGCTGGGAGAAGACGGGTGAACAGGACCTCTGACTTGAGTATAAATAAACCACAATAGAGCAAGCTGAGTATCAACATCCAACTGTTGAAATGCCTCTACAGCTCGGGCTGAGCTATCAATCTTTTCAGATGCCATAAAAAGCTCAAAACCGTCTATGTTTAGTATTCCCAAAAGGTTAGCAGATCTCAATATGATTTCAACCTGCTTTAGAAGGCTCATTGAACCTAACTGTAGATAGAGGCAGTTTTTATTCAGGTCAGGCAGGGTGAAGGGTGATGCAGAAATTTTCCCTTCAGCAGGAATCATTCAAAGGGATAGGTTGCAACTTTGTAACCTTGATCTCAACGAGGCAATCTACATTTCATGCCTGCTCATCGTTCAGCAATATCGGTCAAACCAGCAAGTTTTCCTGAGCAACAATGGCGAAACTGCTTTGCACTGGTTTCGCTCACTTCACTCTTGTCTGGTTGCACACCCACAATTCAGTGGCTGCCACCTTCATTGCCACCGAGCCTCACACAGCAGCCAACTATCGTTACCCTTGCTCAGTCTCCGGCTATTGCTGAGATAGAAACCAGTGTTCAGCAACGTATTAATACAGTCCGGCAGGCCAAGGGCTTAGGGCCTTTGCAGAGTAATGAAAAATTGATGCAAGTGGCCCGGAATTACAGTAAGCAAATGGCTAGGCAAAGTTTTTTTAGCCACACTAGTCCAGCGGGTGACACAGTCATTCAACGCGTCCGCGGGGTTGGAATTGCCTATTGGGTTGTGGGCGAGAATTTGGCTAAGAATACCAACGCTCCAGACCCTGCTACTGTCGCTGTTCAGGGTTGGCTAGATAGCCCAGGCCATCGCGAGAACATCCTACATCCAGCTTTCACACAGAGCGGGGTTGGTGTCTGGCGTACGGGCAATACCTATTACTTTACCCAAGTTTTTCTGCGTCCTTTATTTTAGGTCTACAGGGGCTGCATAACCAAATCCAAACAATTTTGGATAGCGTAAAGTCAAAGTACACGCTCATAAACTCAGAAACAAAAAGAGTGGGCGTCTACCCACTCCGGATCCTCTACTCTTCTCTTACTCTTGGGATTAACTCACTTAGCCAATGTCAATTTTAGATTATTAAGCCGCTTCCCACATTTGACGAATTTCGCCTGGCAAAAAGCCTGCAATTTCCTGGATTCGCTCTGAGCTTAGTTCATCCTTCGTAGCTGCAAAGACTGCTCGGATCGCCTCTTCTGGGCTGATACCACGGGGTAAACCGGCTTCCTGGCGAATTCTAAACAAGAATGTTTCCGGTTTGATGTGTAGTGCTGGCCGAATGCGACTGAGGAAGCTCACCAGAGGGTTAGTATCTTTCCAAAGCTCTGCAACTTCTCCTTGCAAAGCTTTGTCATCCGTTTGCACTGCCTCGTCGTGTAGTTCTGCTTCTACTCGATCTGATACCTCAGTTGGCATCATGTCACGCATAGTTCGGAAGACCACTTCAGCGACGTCTCTAGCGTCAAAAATGTCCTCCAGTTCGCCCCGCAGCATTACTTTCTCCAGGAAAGACATTTCCTCTGTGGCAATGGGTACAGAGGGGCCATGCTCCATTGATTTAGGAGGATTTTCATCCATTTTGGTCAATAGTTTGCGTCCCCGTTCTGTTAGTTCTGCATGACCAGAAAAGTCAATCACATGGGGCAGGGGACCATCGGAAGCAGCAAAGGTATTAGCAATCCTAAAGTCAAATTCACTGGGGTCAGTGGCGCTTGGCACATCGTCCTGGTTGGCGTAAGCGTTGCCTGTAAACTCAGCATTGATATATTGCTTCTGATTTAGATAATCTAAGTGAGCAAGCAGTGCAGTCTTGCTGCACCCCAAGCCTGCAAAGTCAGTTCCGCTAAAGCTAACTGACGTCTTGTTATCCTGGCTCTCCTGGATTTTTTTCAGAATAACGTATGCGATGTTCTCACTTAGTTCTAAAGTCATGCTTATTCTCCTCAGATATGGATTGAGGTTAAGGGTAGTTACTGCCACGCAATTTGAGACTATGATTCAGCCTGACGGAAGTCCATCCGTCAGGCGATTGATTTGAGACTGTTTCTTTGGATATATGTCTAAGGACAGAGCGAGAATATAGAGGTGAATCACGGGGTAAGGAGTAACCTCTCTTCCCGAAACGAAAAGATCTGTTCAGCGTGCCTAGCGATGAATCGACGGTCATGACTAATAAACAGCAAACCACCAGGAAATTGGCTGAGCAAATCGTCCAGTACTTCCAGAGATTCGATGTCTAAATGGTTGGTGGGCTCATCCAGCAGGAGAAACTCGGCTTTTGCTAGCAGCACACTAACAATAGCTGCTCGCATCAACTCACCAGCACTCAAAGTCGAAATAGGTTGCACAACTCTGTCTCGTCGCAATTTGGCCGCTCCTAGAAACTGACGAACAACAGGCTCCTCCAAGCCATAGTCCTTGAAATTGTCCAACAGAATCTCCTCTCGGAAATACTCGCGTACGTCCTGTGGAATATAAAGCCAATGCACGCTCTCATTGCGCTTGATTTGACCAGCGTCAGGCAGAGAATGACCTAGTAGGCAATTGACCAAGGTAGTTTTGCCACTGCCATTAGGGCCAACAATACCTACCCGATCCTGAGTCATCAGTTCTAAGTTGAGATTGTGAAAAAGCTGGCGTTTTCCTAAACGCTTGCTGAGATTTTGAGCTAGAAATACCCACTTTTTAGTCACGACATAAGGCTCAAATGCCAACTTGATTTTCTTCTCAACAAATGGTTTTTCTTGCTTTAGCTGCTCGATCATTTGTGTTTGTCTGTGCTCGACAACTTTGGCTCGCTTCGCCAATTTGGCAGCCCGTGCTCCAATGAAACCCTTATCCAGGGCGCCGATCTTCTCCTTTTCCTTACGATTCGACCAGACTTTTTTACGCAATGCCTCCTGCTCTAGGTGTTTGATTTTGCGCTGAATCTCTTGAGCATGCTCCTGACGGCTGCGAAAATCCTGGTCAAGATGTGCCAGGACTTGAGAATAGCCACCCTGAACAATTACAGCCTCGCCCTGGTTCAAATAGAGAGTTTGATCCGCAATCTGATCGATTAATACCCGGTCATGGCTAACCACCAGAAAGGATCGGCCCAGTTGCTTCTCTCGACGAATAGCAGCCTCCAAGTACAGTTGCATCGCAATATCAAGATGATTGGTCGGTTCATCAAGCACCAGCAGCGTGCTGTTGCTCAAGAACAGCCGGATGATCGACCAGATCTGCTGTTGCCCTTCTGAGAAGCTGGCGAGCGGACGTAGCAAATCCGGCTCACAGAAGCCAAAGGTCGGCAGCAAGCGCTTGAGCTTAGTTTCCAACTCGTAGCCACCTGCCTCAGCATATTCATGAATGGCGTCAGCGTAGTCCAGAGAAGCCTCGCAGTGCTGGATTCGCTGAAATGCAGCTCGCACATTGGGGCAGTCCAACAGCAAAAATTCCATTGCCAGTTGAGGTTCAAGTGCCCTTTCTTGAGGCAAAAATGCTAGTGTCAGATCCCGACGCTGTTGGATTGTGCCAGCCGAAGGTAGCAGCAAACCAACAATGCACTTCAGCAAGGTACTTTTGCCTGAGCCATTCGGGCCTGTAATCGCCATGACTTCACCTGGATTTAAATCGAAAGAAACTCGCTTCAAAACTTCTTGCAAGCCAAAGTTGACCTGCAAATTTTGCACATGCAGCATATATTCTCCTCTTTGTGGAGTTTAGGAGAGGCCAAGCTTTTAGAAGAATGGCCAAATGTTCTTACGTGAAATCAAGCCACGATCAAATTACAACTGAGGTGCAGTCAACAATGCACCAATTCGCAAAACGATTGCGCCAAAAGACTGTCAAGGGGCACACTAAATAGCCGTTCTGTTAAGAACTTGCTACGAGTAGACCCGGACAGATCTGGTTTTTAGGGGTAGGGATTAAAACTTCATTGTTGGGGAAACTTATTGCAAGGGCTAACTAGTCTACTCAGGCACTGAATCAGACAGGTCTCACTGGGCTCAAGTCAGTTGCAAGCCCGTGAATCCGTCTGAATTAACCTTACAAATCTAGAAGCTCATTGCCCTTTTACCTTTAGCAGGAGGTCGCTCTTTTCAAACTATACAATTTGCTCAAGCGGTTGTCTACTACTCCGAAACCCTGTTCGTAGTGCAAGGGGCGTTTTAGTCAATTCGGTAGTAAGTTCTGAGGGTTCAGATTCCAGCTAAGCCTTGCCCTTAAGTCTTGTCCTGTGCAATAGCCCCTAACGTGCCGTTTACCGCTCGCAGGTAGTCAGCAGGAGACAGCAAAATTTGCGTGCCGCGCACGCCAGCGGAAATTGAGATTTGATCAAATAGCTCGACCAGTTCATCAACATAAACTGGGTAGTCTTTCTTACAAGCTAGCGCCGTAACGCCACCCCGGATATAACCAGTCAACGGCTGAACTTCTTTGAGGGCAACTGGATCTACCTTGCGATCGCCACTCAAGCGAGCCAGCGCTTTGAGATCGAGTTGAGCATTACCAGGAACCACAGCCAGACAGATACCGTTCCGATCGCCTCGCACAACCAGGGTTTTGAATACCTGTTCTGGAGCAAGACCAATTTTATGGGCCACACTTTCAGCAGCCAGGTCATCGGGATCGACTTCGTAGGTGCGCAGTTCGTAATCGATCCCCAAGTTATCTAGAACGCGCACCGCGTTGGTTTTCATCACCGAGCTATTTCATAACCCAGCCAGTATCTAGCGCTTTTGTGAGCGCGGATCAAGGGCATCGCGCAGGCCGTCTCCCACCAGGTTAAAACCCAGCACAGTCAGCATAATCGCTCCGCCGGGAAAGATCAGAGTCCAGGGGGCCTGCTGTATAAATTGGCGGGAATCCGCTAGCATCTTGCCCCACTCTGGCGTAGGTGGCTGGGCTCCCAGTCCTAAAAAGCCCAGAGCCGCCGCTTCTAAAATCGACGTGGCAACGCTGAGACTGCCCTGCACCAAAATCGGCGCCAAAGTATTGGGTAGGATGTGAGCGAACAAAATTCCGGCATCGCCCATACCAATTGATCGTGCCGCCTGCACGTAGACTTCTTCGCGCACCCGCAATACCTGGCCGCGCACCAAACGCCCGAACGTAGGCACGTTGATAATCGCAATCGCCGCCAGAGCATTTTGCAGCGATGGTCCTAGTGCAGAAACCACAGCAATTGCCAGCAGCACACTGGGAAACGCCAGCAGAATATCGAATACCCGCGAAATAATCAGGTCAGCCCAACCGCCGTAGTAAGCCGCCACAGATCCCAATAGGGTACCTAGCGCTGAGGCCCCCAACACCGCAAAGACCCCGACTTGCAACGATACCCGCGATCCATAGACCACGCGACTGAAGGTATCTCGGCCCAAGTCATCGGTGCCAAACCAGTGCCGGCTATTGGGTGGCGAAAGGCGGTTGGCCAGATCGGTAGTCTCGTAACCGTAGGGGGCAATGGGCGGTGCAAATAGAGCGATCAGAATGAACAGCAGAAGGATTAGCCCACCAACAACCGCAATTGGATTGCGTAGCAGCGTCTGTAGTGCCTTGCGGCTGGGCGATAGGGGAATAATGGGGAGAGCGACGCCCTGCTGCGCACCCTGCGGCGGATTATCAGCAGGCTGAACTTCTTGGGTCATGGCCTCAGCGGTAGCGAATGCGCGGGTCTATGAAAGCATAAAACAGGTCAACCAGAAGGTTCACCACAACGAAAATGATCGCCAGTACCAGCACACCGGATTGGATCACAGGAAAGTCGCGGAAGCTTATGGCGTCGTAGATGTAGCGCCCAACTCCTGGCCAGCCAAATACGGTCTCGGTTAGCACCGCTCCCCCTAACAGGAAACCAAACTGCAAGCCGATCACCGTCCACACGGGAATAAAGGCGTTTTTCAAGGCATGCAAGTAGATCACCTTGAAGGGCGGCAAGCCTTTGGCGCGGGCTGTGCGCACGTAATCTAGCTTCAGCACCTCCAACATGCTGGAGCGGGTCATGCGGGCAATGATTGCCATCGGGATGGTGCCTAAGGCAATTCCCGGCAGAACCAGATGGGCGACCACATCGCCAAACTGCCAGAACTGGCCTTGCACCAAGGTATCGATCAGATAGAAGCCAGTGATTGATTCGACTGGATAGCGCGGGTTAGTGCGACCTGAAGAGGGGAGCCAACCTAGAGTTTGCGCAAATAGCCACTGCTCCAGCAGCCCTAGCCAGAACACCGGCATCGAAACGCCTATCAAGGCTCCCACCGTTGAAGCATAGTCGGCTACAGAATTCTGCTTCCACGCGGCCAAAATGCCAATATTGATCCCGACCACCACGGCGATGATCATGGCGACCGAAGTTAGCTCTGCCGTAGCGCTGAGGTAGGGCAAAATCTCACGAGAGATTGCCGTGCGCGTACGCAGGGAGGTGCCTAGGTCTCCCTGAAGCAGGCTACCAACGTAGTCAAAATACTGCACCAGCAGTGGGCGATTGAGGCCATACTGCTCGCGAAAATTTTCGATTGTAGTCTCAGAAGCCTGCTGGCCAAGAATCACCTGGGCCGGATCGCCGGGGATCAGATGAATGAGCAGGAATACAACGATCGATAGGCCAATCAGCACAGGAATGAGCTGAACAAGGCGCTGGAGGGTATATCTCAGCACGGCTGATTCTAGGGGGATAAGCAGTCAAACTGAACTTGGGCACTGAACTTGGGCACTGAACTTGGGCATGGTCTCACTGCTGACTGAGAAAGCTTAAGCTCAGAGGCTCAGCCACTAGTAGGGCATGCTATAGGTCACGAGCCCCAGCAGTTTTAAGGTAATGAGTACCTAAGTTAAGCACTGGCTAAGCTGGGCACTGGCAGTCTTCGCGTTTGGTCTTATCTGTTGCAGAGTCGTTGGAGAGTTTGGTTTAGCAGCGAATCGACTTGAGGCTTATCGTAACGGCTGTTATTGTTGCCCAGATCATTGCTTACCGCTAATATTTTGCCCTCCAACCCCAGGCATCCTCAAAGTAGTACGTTAGTGCAAACAGAAAGCCCTACAGTGCTAGCGTCGCTTTTCTAGCAAGGGTCAATACGTCAACCCTGTAGGGACAATCTAGCTTTTAGAGCAATAAGCTCTGGCTGTAGTTGAGACTGTAGTTGAGATTGTATTTCAGGCTAAGGACACTCAGGCGGATGCTCAAGCTAAAGACTTAGGGAAGCTTAACTGGACGTCGTGACCTCGGCCATTGATTCCGTACCGGCCACTGGGCTGGGTTTAAAGTTTTCCACAGTCTTGCGGCTGGCCATTAGAGGCGTGGAATGGACCAACGGCACTACTGGCAAGTCTTGGTGGATAACCGCCTGTGCCTGCTTGTAGAGGTCATTACGCTTGGTCTCGTCTGCCGTAGTCTGAGCTTCGTCCAGCAGTTTATTGACCTGCGCGTTGTTGTAACGGCTGTAGTTGTTGCCAGGAATGTTGGCACCGTTGAGCAACACGTTCAGGAAGTTAGAGGCGTCGCCGTAGTCACCCGTCCAACCGATCAAACCGACCGGATAGTCACCCGTCCGCATCTTTTCAAGGTAGGTGGCCCACTCGTAACTGATGATGTTGGTCTGAACTCCGATCTTGGCAAGATCGGCCTGAATCGCCTCAGCAATCTTGCGACCATCCGGCATGTATGGGCGAGGCACAGGCATGGCTAGAAAATCAGTCTTAAAGCCATTGGGGAGACCGGCCTCAGTTAAAAGCTTCTTAGCCGCGTCTGGATCATAAGCGTAGTCCTGCACATCCTGGTTGTAGCTGGGCAACGAAGGGGCGTTCAGGTTAACCGCTGGAATGGCGTTGCCACCGTAGAAGGCATCAATCAGGGCTTGCTTGTTGACTGCATGCGCCAAAGCCTGCCGCACTTTCGGGTTGTCGAAAGGCTTCTTGGTATTGTTCATGGCGATGTAGCCCACATTGAAGCTCGGGCGCTTCAGCAATTCCAAATTGTTGTCACTGCTCACCTGACTGACGGCATCAGGATCGAGGTCATCCATCAGATCGATCTCACCGCTCTTGAGGGCGGTCAGACGAGTGGCGTTTTCAGGAATGGCTCGGAAGATCACCCGTTGGGCTTTGGGCTCTTCTGGATTCCAGTAGTCTGGGTTGCGCTCTAGGGTCACGCTCTCATTGCGCTTCCATTCCACCAGTTTGAAGGGACCGGTACCGGTAGGATTTTCGTTGAGCTTATCGGCAAACTTCTCAATCGCAGCGGGTGAATTGAAAGCGAAAGGCGGCAACACCAGGCAGGCGATGAAGGGCGCGAACGGTTTCGACAGCTTAAATTCAACTGTGTTGGGATCGACGGCGGTAACAGACTGAATTAAATCAGTGCCGAACACATCGTTGAAGTAGCTGAAGCTTTCGTTCTTACCACCAGACTGCCAGCGTTTGAAGTTGGTGGTCACAGCATCGGCATTGAAATCAGTGCCGTCCGTGAACTTGACCCCCTGCCGCAGCTTAAAGGTGTAGGTTGTCGCATCCGGGCTGGCTTGCCAAGACTCTGCCAGTTTGGGAATAACGTTGGTGGTGCCATCTTCGAGGTCCACCAAGCCTTCTAAAATGTTGCGCGTCACTCGGAAAGCCTCACCATCCGTAGCAACTGCCGGGTCGAGCGTGGGGGAATCCCCGCCTCTGCCAAACACTACTACGGCTTGAGGCGCATTGCCAGGACTGTTGCCGCCGCCTTGCTCAGCGGTCGTGTTACTTGCGGGTGGCGGCTGACAGGCGGCTAGACCGACAACCATTAACAGGGACGCAAAAAACAGCAGCAGCCAACGCCACAATCGACGCGAGCTAAACGCCAACTCAAGCTCCAATGTATGCACCAAATTAATGAAATCTCGAGGTCTTAGGGAACGCATCTCTACTATGGGGGCTTATTTAATCACAAGCTACTGCAATCCTAACCAGGATCGGCTACACTCAACCGAGCCTGTAATCTGCTCATCACATCCAGGCCAATTCCAGACCAATAGAGATGTTGAGAGTTATTACTGTCTGTGGGTTGGGGGGTCTGATTCAGGCGTTAGAATCTAGGGCAGGTTAAATGGAGCGTTTAGGGCATCCTGGCGCTGAATGCCCGAAGTACATGGGGAGGGATAATGGCACCGTTTAAGTTCAAGAATGACCAAGAGAAGTTCGATTTTCTGCTAGCTCTGGTCTTCTTTGTGCTGCTAGTTGTTGCCCTGCGAGGACGCTAAACCACAAGGAACGCTGAGGCTACACAAGGCAACTGTCGTTTGAGGTTTAACCACTGAGTCCAAAAGCAGATGATCCGAAAGCCCCAATTTTTGACCTCCGTTTTTGACACTCGTCGTCGCAACCCTATTGCCCTTTCAGGTTGCCATACAGGCTGTCATTGCATTGTCACCAGATTGCCTTTTGGCTGTCACATTATGACCTTAAGCTAAGTTTTCAGAAGTGGTGAGAACAGTTCTAGTAAGAACCCTAGTCCCTCACTCCGGAGTTGGTTGCTAGCAACAACGTTCACCTCACTCCACTGCTTCTGGTTGCGCCTTGCCTCGCAGCCAGAAGTTTTTCGTTGCTATTTATTGCTTATATTTATTTACTTTCTGTTTCTCTTCTATTCCTCGATGTTGAGGAATATTTTGGGCATTTGGTTTAGGTGAATCACTAGCCCTGTGAATCAACTAAGGGACAAGGGAGGGGCTGGTGTTCAACGCGATTCAGGCAAAAACTCTAGCGAAGAAGCGCTGGCTAGAGCGCTGGAATTGGTTAACGCGATTAAACTTAACAAGGCATTCCTTACAAGAATTAGGAGCCCTAAACTATGGCAGAAACCACAATTTTGACAGAGGGGGATCAAGGCGCTACAGTCACCAAGCTTCAGAATCTTCTGAAAAAGGCTGGCTTTGACCCAGGTCCCATTGATGGCATGTTCGGCCCTAGTGTGACCAAAGCGGCAATGCGCTTTCAGCAGGCCAAGCGCCTACCCATGGACGGTGTTGTCGGTCCTCGGACCTGGGCAGAGTTGGAGGCGGCACCGCCACCCTCGCCGCCGCCCTTCAGCTTGATTAATGTCTGCAAGTTCTACAACAAGCAACCCCACCAAGACCAAGCTCTAACCTGGCTGCAAGGCCAAATTCCGCAAGCAACTTTGGATGAGTTCGTCAAACGTTGGCGTGGTCCGGCTAGCCCGTAAATCTGAGCCCGCTAACTTGAGCCCGTAAACCTGAGCTCGCAAACCTGAGTCTGATTATCCGTTGGCCACAACAGCCCCCTGATGCTAGTCAGTTCAATAGGCCAGTTAAACAGGCCAGTTAACCAGGAAAGTTAAACGGGCCAGTTAGACAGATCACCCATCAGGGGCTTTACTCAAAGCAGATTCAACCTGACGACGACGCATACCAGTCAGCGTAGGGCGTCTGTTCCACGGACTGATCGCTATAGTCGGGGGCTCCGTCTGTCCACCAGACTGGCCCCCGTTCCCCCAAAGCGACTTTGGCTGTTCGCACCCGCGCTCTGGCAGTCCGTAGAGCCATTGCGTCTCCAGAGCGCAGGGCTGCCTCTGCCGTGCTCTGGGCATTGACCAGATCTTCATGCAAGCGGGAGCGAGTCACTTCATCCAGGAGGGGATTTGGACAGCGGCAGAGGCGGCCCTCGCTCACAAAGTAGCGTCTGTCAGGCGTGATTCGCTGAGTGGGCGTTTGCTGGTTGACCCCATTGACCTCTCTCACAGATTGCTGAGCCGCTACAGTCAGCCATTGTTCAAGATCTTGGATCGTGATTGGCTCTACTAGATAGTCAGTAACTAGATGGGCATTAATTTGAACCAGCAATTGTTGTTCGACCCGCTTAGCCAGTGGTTCATTGGTTTTCAATTCGCTAACAAAAGCCGCACATAGCTGCGCAAACAAGTGCGCCTGGAGCCCCTCTCGATAACGGGTGGGGACTAAACCCAAGGAGGTTTGGAGAGCCGCCTGTAATAACTGGTCTCGGACTACAGTCACTAGGTCCTCAGGCAGTTCTGCCTCCGGACTCAGGAGTGAGTTGTCCTGAAGGGTCTGTCTTGAGGGGTGATTCACAGGTTCGCCCGTGGCGGGCGAGCTAACCTGGCTCAAGTTTGCGGCTAGCTGCTCTAGATGTTGATCAAGCCATTGCAGCTCATTGCGATACTCGGCTGGATAAATGGAATGCCCTCGATACTTACGAGGTGATAATTGCATCAAGCTTTCCCGACAGTCCAGGGCAATGTTTTGCTGCGCAAGCCAAAAACAGCGTTGGCTCTTCTGGTGAAGCTCATCCTGAATCGACTGAGCATACGGCTGAAGCTGAAAGGAATGAATAACCCCCTGAAAACCAAGCCGAAAGGCTATACCAGCACCATTTTTTTGCCTGTCCAACACAGAACCGGGGATAACCTTGTCTAAAGACAAAGACTGCCCGACCGACAGTGCACTACCCAGAGTTGCGCCTAGAGCGATCCAAGCAGCTTCATTCGGTTTGACATAGACCATACTGACTCTTCTCCCATACTTGCTCTTCCTGCCGACTCACAGCAGGAACTCTAAAGTCCTAACCAACGCCCTAACTTAAGCTCCTACTGCACCCGAACCCGAACCTGCTTAGGAACTTATCTCTCAGCATTCAGCCCCTCTGCTCCAGCTCAGGATTTCGGCTGAGCCTTTGGAGCCTTCTAGGACCGAGATATTAGCCCTAGGATTAATTGGTCATAGCCTAGGTAGGTTACTATCAAACTGCTTTGGCCCTGATGCAGAGAGTGCAATAAGAGCGCAATGTTTATCAGCCTGATCGCGGACTATGGTACAGGTGACCCAGCCTTTACAGAAGTGGCTCAACGCCTGCAAATGGCTCTACCTCAAGCGCAGTTGCATCTGCTGTCAGTGCCGCCTTTCAGCACCCTTGCCACCGGCTTCTGGATTGCCCAGCTCGGTTTAAATCCTGGTCCTAAAGAGCGGTTGATTTACCACAACTGCGCACCTCGCCAGGATGACCCCGAAGCCCGACGCGATAACGAAGGGGAGGGGCTGACCTATGCGCTCCTGCCCAATGGCGTCAAAGTTGTAGGCGTCAATGCAGGCTATACGCTCTCCTTCATCAAGCATCACGCGAAGGTTCTCCACACTGTCAACGTCGACCGGGGTGGCTCACAGTTTCGGTCACGAGATGTGTTTCCGCCTGCGGCTGCGGCTCTAGCCAACGAAGACTTTAAGCTGTTGGGAGAGCTTCTGACGCCTGAGCAGATTCCCGATGTTCCCTCAGACCGAGTTGCCTGGGTCGATGGCTACGGCAACCTCAAAACGACCATTCCTGCCCACACCATTCAGTTAGAGCCACAGACCAAAGTGGTGATTCGGGTAGGAGATGCTGTGAGTGATGCCGTCTATTCCGATGGCAGTTTCAAAGTTCCAGAAGGGACATTAGCCTTTGCACCGGGCAGTTCCGGCTGGTCCGCACCTGGTGAAGCCGAACCGCAGCGCTGGATGGAATTGTTCCTACGAGGCGGAAGTGCTTGGGAGCGCTTCGGCAAACCTCGGCTCAATCAAAAAATCACCCGAATTGCTTGAGGCCAGTCTCAGGTCAATTGGTTGAAGTTAGTTGCTTAGAGTGAACTGATTGGAGTGGATTAATTCAAGTTGGGCCAAAATCATTCTGCTAAGAAGTCGAGAATGGCTACGTTAATTTGCTTACGGTCAGTCAAAGCTCGACCGAAGCCCGCAGCATGACCACTGATCGATTCGATCACTGCTACGGTCGCCTGGGCAATTAAAGCAGCCTCTCGCGCAACATCTGAAATAGCAAAATAGGCATCTGTTCGGCTAGGCAGAAATAGAACTCTGGCCTTGATTTGTACTAGCACTTGCTCTAAAGATCCCTCCATACCAGGGGTAAGAGCAACGTCATGGGTAGCCCAAGTTTGCAGATGGCACAGTAGATTATTGGCATCCTTCAGGTGATAACGGGTGCGCCATTTGCTCAGGAAATCCTCTAGAGAGCCCGCACACGTGTCTTCATAATTTTGATATGCCTGCAAGGCATAAAACTCTGGCGAAAAGGCCCAGGGTGCCCAAGCCTCAGACATACGAGAAAGCCCGACTAGGGGCGGTGTAATGTAGCGTCCATTGTTGAATTTGGGATCCGATTGGATGCAGTTCGCGAGAGAGTGTAAAAACAATTGCCCATGCCAATGGGTGCGGCAACTGCCTACAATCACTACCGCTTTCTGAACCCGCTCCGGATAGCTCACAGCCCATTGAATTGCCTGCTGACCGCCCATGCTAGCCCCTATCACTGCCTGAACCTGAGCAACGCCCAATTGATCGAGCAGGGCTGCTTGCAGACGGACATTGTCTCGAATGGTCACAGCCGGAAAGTCAGGACCTGCAAACGGTGGGGGCAGATTGCTAGGCGAACTACTACGCCCATTACCCAGTAGCTCAGTGTGGATTAACCAATTTTGCTCAGGATCTAATGCCAACCCAGGCCTACGTAGATAGGCTAAATCATCGTAGGTTTGAGAAAAGGCCGTACAGGTCAAAATGGGCAGGCTGCCGTTTGGCTTGCCGCTAATCTGGTAAGCCAACTGAACCTGTGGCAGCACAATCCCTGATTCTAAGCGAAAATCTTTGAGTGTAAAAAGGTCAACCATCGTTCGTCTGAATACACTTTGAATTGAGAAATTCTGCTCGATTGAACTTAAGCGGTTCGTAGCTTACAATACAGCTCATCTGAGTTGCATTGGGCACTCAAATAAGTGCTAAATGCTCAGATTAATCCTTGATTTTTGGGCATTTCAAGTTGGTTGGCTCAGTGATCAGGCAAATTATCTCCAGTGAAAACCTCAGGTAAAATTTTCAGGTAGAACTTCTAAGTAAAACACTATGTCTGAATCTTATAAACCACAGCCTCTAACGCCACTTGATCCAACAGTGGATGTAACTCAAAATCACTATTGGAGTTACCACAACATTGAGGCGCTACTGAGCTGCAAAAAACCACTCACCGCATCTCAAGACGAGGACCTATTCATCGCCGTTCACCAGATTTGTGAACTCGGGTTTCATCAGATGATTCTTGATTTGGATCGAGTTCTAGAAGCGATTGCAACTGCCTTTACCGATCCTCAAGACCCGATCATCGGCGATACCCGTGAGGCGTGCTATTTTTTCAAACGCGTTTTCCGGCTCTACGAAGTAGTCGTAATGACCATGCCCATTCTCACTACCATGCGGGCCTTCATCGAGTTTCGCAGCACCATTGGTCCAACCAGTGGCTTTCAATCTTTTCAGTTCCGCCAATTGGAAGTTATGAGCGGCGTAGCTAAGTCCTATTGGACGGGCGGCACTAACGACGACGAGGGCAAACCTCACGTTGCTGAGACTGAATTCGACCGGCGCTACGGAGCTGAAGTCGCAGCCTGGTTTGAGCGCTACCACAAGCACAGCCTGGCGTTTTACTACCAAACTCTGCTCAGTCGGGCACCGGGTGAATCCACCGCAGAGCGCATCGCTTATTTGCAGACTCACACTCAGGCCAGTGCGCTGCTCAAGTCGATGCGAAGCTACGAGGAACTACAAAACCGATTTCATCAAGCGCATCTCGGTTTAGCAGTTCAGCAGTTGGAGATGGTCGGTGTTCAGATTGGCACTGGCGGCACATCTTTCCGTGACTACCTAGTCAAATACGGCAAGGAAGTTGCACCCCTCTTTCCTGGCCTCACTTCTAAAGGCGCTTCTAGTTTAGAAACCTGAACGGCTCAGTTCCTGGCAGATAGCGTCTTGGCTTTGAGGGTTACACTTCAACTGCACCAGCGCTTGGCGGTCGGCCCAGACTCGGTAATGGTTCTCAGATTCACTGATCACAACCTTCAAGCCTTTGCGCAGTAGCCGACAACCTAAGGCATGGGCTAACAGCTTTTTAGTACTGCTAAAAACACTGACCAACTGATAGGGGGTGCTAGCAAAATACATTCCCTGAGCTATGACGGTCCCGCCACTGATATTGAACGGGTCGATCGCGTCCTCAGACACAACAACAGGTAACATTACTGAAGCCTTGCAAAACCAAAAAGATAAAGCAAACTTACCCGGTTTTGGCATTGCAAAGATCTCCGCCAGCCCTGGCTTAACCGAGCTTTATAAAAGCATCATCTAAGTTCGAGCGCAACTTAAAGTTTTGGGTTTAGCCACTTTCAGCGTTCTCCTAGAGGAGCAACAGTCATTGCAGAGCCACCGCCTCGACGGACCGGTTCTGCTGCTGCCAGCATCGTGCCGTCGGGATTGATCACAATGCCATTGGCTGCGCCAATTTCTGGCAATGACTCAAACTTATGTCCCAATGCAGCCAAAGCCTGACCCACTCTGCTAGTGGCGAAACCGCCATCCACCTGGGTCACTTCGCCGTTACGCTGGGACAGACGGGGCGCGGTAATTGCTTGGTCAAGGGGTAGCCTAAAATCAATCAGGTTCATGGCGATGCCTAGAACCGTGGTGATAATGGTAGAGCCGCCCGGTGAACCGAAAGCAATCACGCGGCCATCGGGGGCTAAGGCTAGGGTCGGTGCAATGCTACTGCGGGGACGCTTGCCCGGTTCAGGACTATTTGCATGAGGGCTGACTGGATCAAAGTCGGTCAGTTCATTGTTCAGCAAGAAGCCATAGCCTGGAACTACCATGCCCGATCCGCCTGTAGTCTCAATCGTCAGTGTGTAGCTGACCACATTGCCAAGACGGTCGGCTACAGTCAGATGCGTGGTCGAGAGCCCCTCATGGTCCTGGGCCTGCGCGACTGGCATCGCCATCCGGCTCGGACTGGGGTCATCTTGGTAAAGCCAAGGCTCACCCGCTACTGCAGATGCCATTTTGCCCTCCGGAGCCCTAGCACCAATTTGTTGCTGGCGAATTTGAGCATAATCGCGGCTGAGCAACCCGGCTACTGGCACATCTATATACTCTGGATCGCCCAAGTAGGCATTGCGGTCAGCATAGGCTAAACGCTCAGCCTCAAGTAGCCAATGCCATGCTTGCACTGGGTCTGAGGTCGAAGCTGGAGACGCCAAAGTTTGAGTAGCTAGCAGATTTAAGGTTTCAAGGCTCGTGATGCCACCACTGCTGGGCAACCCCATACCGTAAAGCTGGTAGCCCCGATAATTGATGCTAACTGGCGGACGAATGCGCAGATCGTACTGATCCAAATCGGCCAGGGTCATGCTGCCAGGCAGCACGCGAAAGGGTGGGTTGGCAACGGTCGGTGGCTTGCGTACAGTCTCGACAATTGCTCTGCCAATTTCGCCTCGGTAAAAAACATTAGGGCCGTTCTGAGCAATGAGACGATAGGTTTTTGCCAAATCCGGATTCGTGAGGTGAGTGCCAACTTGAGGCGGTTTGCCCTGGGGCAGAAAGAGCGCCTGAGTCGGAGCAAAGGCTGCAAAACGAGCTTGATTTTGAGCGACTTGTTGAGCAAAGGTTGCGTCAACTTCAAACCCTTTTTCTGCTAGATCAATCGCTGGCGCTAGTGCCTGTTCCAGCTTCAACGTGCCATAGCGATTGAGGGCTTCCACCCAAGTTAGAACCGTACCAGGAACGCCAACGGCCAAGCCATTGCTGATTCGGTTGGGGGAAAAAGGCAAATTGCCACCTGCGGGGTCATCGGGGTTTTTGAACATATCAACCCGAGCTGAGGCAGGCGCTTTTTCTCGTCCGTCCAGCGTGATCACCTGTTTATCAGACTGGCGATAGAGCAGCATAAAGCCACCACCACCAATGCCCGCCGAAAAGGGCTCAGTCACACCCAGCACTGCAGCAGCAGCAACAGCTGCATCGACAGCGTTGCCCCCCGCTTTGAGAATACCAATGGCGGCTTGAGTGGCATAGATGCTTTCGGTTGTCGCCGCTCCGCCTCGCCCCCGCGCCGTTGCCTCACTCGGTGAACTCTGAGCTCGGGGCGGTGTGCTACTCAGGGACAAAACCAGCCCCAAACAGAAAATGGCGCTTAGAAGCGCTGCAAGGCGTCGTCGCACGGCAGGTCCCCATTGGGTACGACGCCTTATCTTATGGCATTTTTCGGTGGAGAGCCTACAGGTTCTATAAGCCTACGGCTGCTCAGAAGCCGCACGGTTGCGACGATTCTGCCGCCGCCCATCGAGTTGCTGAGCCAGTTGTTGCCGCTGCGTAGAAGTGAGCACTTCACGCATTGCCATCATGCTGTCAAAGCGAAGCTGCTCAATTTCCTGCCGCAGCGCTTGCACTTGACGGTACTTTGTCTGCACTTGACTCGCCGGAGCCGTGCCTGCCATCAGCTGTCGCAATTCTTGCTTAGCTTGGCGCAAAGCCTGTGTTCGCTGTCTGATCCCAGGCTGATTTTGAGCCCGGATGGCTTGCAAGCGTTGAGTCTGTTCTGGCGTCAAATTGAGCTGTTGCAACCAGCCCAGTCCGCTCCGTTCGCGGCGGGATCCCATCTCTGCGGTGTCATCCTGGGGACCCATCTGCGCCAGTAATGGCTCTGTACTAGCGATGGTGCTGCTGAATGCCAAAACTAGAGCCGTTAAAACGGAAGCATAACGAAGAGACATCACTACTTTGTCCTTTTACGAATGAAATTCAAGGCACGGGAAGTTCTGAAGCAAAAACGTTGGGATCGTCGTCATTAAGAACACCGTTCCAGTTGTTCTCCAGGAAGGTTTCTAGGCCAGACAACTCACCCCTACTAGCGACTGAGGGTGGCAGGACATGATAGCTAACCCAACTCAACGCAACACCAGCAACTAGAGCTGACGGCACCCACAAAAGGACTCGACGTCGCCTGCCCCAGAACTGTTGCTTAGAGTGTTGTTTGATCTGTTGCTTGGCTTGAAGTTGAGTTTGCGCCGCTGCCATAATTTGGTCTTCCAAATCATTTGCAGGTGTCGGCACCGAAGAACGATATTGACGCAGAAAATCAGTCAACCGAGAATCACCTGGTGTTGGCTGGCTCATAGCTGCACCCCTTCTTGCTGCAAAAACTTGCGCACTTGAGCACGCGCATAAAAGAGACGCGATTTAACAGTTCCCACTGGGATATTTAGCGCTTCAGCAATCTCTTTTTGAGGCAACTCCTCTAGATCATGCATCACTAAAACTACCCGGTGTTCTAAGCGCAATTGCGCGATGCTCCTCTCTACCAGATCTTGATAATGCAAGTGCATTAGATCGAGATCTTGATAATGTTCAGAGACTAGAGTTGATAGGTTTTCTAGATGGGAGCGCAGCCTAGCAAAGCCCCGCCGTTGATCGCAGGCAACATTCCAGGTAATTCGATAGAGCCAAGTCGAAAACTGCGCCGTTCGCTGAAATTTTGGCAGTCCTTTCCAGGCTCTCAGGAAGACTTCCTGCACCAAATCATCTAGATGTTCAGCACCGCAAAGAGGGTAAAGAATGGATCTAACCTTCTGCTGATGACGCTGGTAGAGCTGACGGAAGCTCTGGGAATCACCCTGCAAACACTGTTGCACCAGATCATGATCCGGCTCACGAGCTGAGGGACAGCTGTTGATCACTGTGGCTGGTCCAGCTAACCTCTGCGCTGTCATCGGACATCCCGAACCTTTTTCCCTGTTTGAATGACCCTATAGAATCAGACTTTTTGAGGGAAGAAAAGGTTCAAAGGTAGGTTCAATATCCCAAAAACGGCTCAAGAGCGACGTTGTTCAAGCTGGCGGTGCAGTTCAAGAAGCTCGGCTCGAAGCGCTGCTTGTTTTTGTTGCAAGGTCTGTAAGGGGGCCTGTTCACGCAGCATTTGCCCCTGCGTTTCTTGCAAGTCCCGCACTGAGAATAAGAGTTGGCGGTAGCGCCGCTCAGCATCTTCTAGTCGGTTCTCAAAGCGACTTATTTGTTCCTGCTTAGGCAGAACTTCGGCTTCTAAATTGAGCTTACGGCGCTCTAGATCTTTAAGACTCTCAATTGTCTGGTCACGCTGCTGCTGGGCATTCTCAAGTTCGCGCACCAGCTCAACTTGACGACGCTCTAGAAAAATTACTGTGGTTTGCAGATCACTCAAGCGATTTTGCTCGATCTCGGAGTTAGCCTGTTGCAACCCCGTCAGCAAGTGATCGAGCAGTGCATGGCTCTCCTGCCGATACTGCTGCGAAAGTTGTTGATAATCCTGCTGAAGCTGGAGGAGCTCTGCTTCTAGCCTGTCGTAATCAGCCTGAGCTATTTGAACAGACACATCTAGCTCATTTGCCTCATCCACTGCCTCAGACTGAGGTAACTCATCGAGCTGAACGTGCTGGTCTAGTTCTGGCTCAACTTGCTCTAGCTCGACTGGTTCTGGGTCAATTTGCTCTAGCTCAATTTGCTCTAGCTCAATTAGGGTGACGGAAGTTTGAACCAGCAATTCATTGTCTGCCCCATCCATTGAAGATGAGGTTTCTTGAAGCAGCACAGTTGTCTCTATTTGAGGCTCAGAATCAATCTTTAAAAGTTCTTCTGGCTCTCCGGTAGCTTCCTCAGTCTCCAGTTCTAAGTCAAGGCTGAAGGCTGGTACTGGCTCCTCACTGAAAGGCTGTTCACCCACTGGCGCTTCGCTTAGCTTAGGCTCAGCATCATATTCTGGTCCCAGTGGTTCGAGTGACTCTACGTTTGCCCCAGTATTAGCCACAGGATGAAACTCTACAGTCTTAGGCCTGTCCCAGATGTCTTCAACCTCGTCTTCTTCGTGTTCGTAATCTTCTTCGTACTCATAATCATCCTCAGACGATTCTTGCTCGTATTCAGCTTCTGCAATTAATTCTTGTTGAATCCGGCGCAGGAGTGCTTGATACGGCCGAAGGTGCGGGCGAACCAACCACCGAATCAGAGGATTGCCAATGCGTTGGTCGAGAAGCTGATCAATTTCGGCACTGAGGCGCAAACAGTCCATGAGGGAGCGTGAACCATCGGAGTTGGCCTTCCCCCCATCCTAGCCGCGATCCCTATTTCCACTTCGCTCTACGAGCTGGGCTAAGAGTGACCCTAGCGGACGGAGCCGAGTTATCTGAGGTGATCCGATTTAAGAAGCAACTATAGCGATTTGTCGATTGAGATCGCAGGCTTCGAGCAGTTCCAGCAGCAAAAATGAAAGTTGACCATGAGTGAACCTTTGGATTTTCAATCTCTGAACCTCTATCTCCGCGAATCTTGGCAAATCACACCGCTAGGTCCTAGACCAAAGTCACCGCCTGCGCCGGACCAGGGTCCTTCGTACACCAGCTGACCATTGCTATTGGCATAACAGTAAGCCTGCTGACTTTCGCTGCGAGACTGGCGATCAGCCTCGGCGGTAGTCCGTGGTCGGGCCCGATTTGATTGAGGCTGGGGTGGGGACTCAGCAGGACTCGGGATTGGGGCTGGTTCTGGTTCTGACGACGGCTGCGGTTCCGGCTCGGGTGCAATCTCTTGAGCAGAGGGCTGGGGTTGGGATTGAGGCGCTGCTGGTGTCGCTGGCTGGTCGGGTTGCACAGGCTCCGGAGTATTTGTTTCCGGGGTTGTCTCCGGTATGCTTTGGTCCTCAGTTTGAGGCTGTTGTCCTTGTTCTGGTTGCTCAGTCTCAGTCTCTCTGGGTTGGCGGGGTTCTCGCTCCTGCTGCCTAGGTTGTTCTGAATCTTGTCTAGAATCTTGCCCGGCATCTTGTCTAGAATCCTGACCGGACTCGGGTCGGCTTCTGATCATGGGGTTTGAAAAGAAACCTGAGTCTGGGGCTGGGCTAGCAGTGTTATCTGGGTTCGGTTGAGCTGGGTTTGAGGCTGGGTCACGCGCATCAGGCTTGTAAGCAACCATGAACCCAACTACGGCTGCCCCCAAGGTTGCTCCTATCAGCAAGGGCAAGCGTTTAGTGGAAGAGGCCGAATTCGGCGACTTTGGCGGACTTGGCGGCGAAACGACCTGTGTTCCCCCCGCGGGCGATCCAGGAGGCGGTCCAGGATTTGCAGGTGCAAAGGGGACGGTTGCCTGCCGCGATAGGGGCAACCCTGAGGGCATTTGGGTTGGCGGTGTTTGGGTTTGGGGCGCTGACGTTGGATATGGCGCAGCCTGCCCCAAGGGAGGAGACGCAACTGGAGGGAGCACCACATGGGTTTGCGACAGTCGCTTGAGCGCTTGAAGCACTTCCGTCGCGCTTTGGTAACGGTCCTTGAAATGATAATGAACCATCTGACTTAGCACTGCGGCAAGCGCTGGGCTCGCTTGCGCATGGGGCTGCCAGATTAGCTCGCCCGTCTCGGTATCATCAGGCAGCTGAGTCGGCGGAAAGCCAGTCAGAGCCTGAATTGCAATCATGCCCAGCCCATACAGGTCGCTGTTGAAGCGAGGCTTGCCCAGCCCTTGTTCGTTGGGCATGTAGCCAGGCGTACCAATAGCAACAGTTGCGTTCAGATGTCCCTCAACCGTAACCTGTTGGGTTCGCACCTGCTTGACCGAGCCAAAGTCAACCAGGACTAATCTACGGTCGGGTTGTCGCCGGATGATGTTGTCTGGCTTAATGTCTCGGTGGATCACACCCTGGCTATGCACGAAGTGCAGGATCCCCAACACATCTTCGAGCATCGCCACCACTTGAGCCTCACTCCAGCGCTGACCTAGCTGTAATTCGGCACTGAGCGTCTGTCCCTCAATGAAGTCCTGGACCAGGTAGAACTCTTGGTTCTCCTCAAAATAAGCAAGCAAGCGGGGAATTTGGTCGTGCTGCCCCAGCCGCTCTAGCGTTTCAGCCTCACTTTTAAACAGACGCCGCGCCGTCTGCAAAGACTGAGGGTCGCGACTAGCAGGCTGAAGATGCTTGACCACACAGGTTGGGTTACCTGGTCGGCGCGTGTCTAAAGCGACATAGGTCTGACCAAAGCCGCCTGCGCCTAAGGCTCGGGCAATCTGGTACCGCCCATCGAGTAGCTCGCCGATCATGAGGTAGGTGCTCTTGCTTTTAAACACCCAAGATAGTGACCCTCTGGGCAGGAAGCAACCTCTCTAATGAGGCTTACTGGTTGGAGCGTCCCTGAACAGCTTATAAACAGAGGGTTCTGTCTAGTCTGAACTTAGCCAGGAACTTACGATGTCTGGGCCCAGCTCGAGCACCCTAGCTCAATCGCTGCCAAGCGGCAAGAAAATCGTTAGCGTTTCGCCCTGGTCTTCACCCTTGGTCCCTTGGCGTTCTCGCACCTTGAGTTTGCCGCCTAGAGCCTGAAATAGCGATTTGGTGACACCCAAGCTCAGGCTAACTGAACCCGTATCTGGTTGCAGCATCAACAAATGACCTAAGGCTCGGAGGGGACTGACATCGGGACAGTCTTTTTGGGGTTCGGCGCGCGATTGCAATTGCAGCTTGAGCTGTTTACCCGCCAGCATCACTTGCACGCGGATGTGGCTGCCTCCCGGCAAGCTGCGCGTAAAGCGGTCTACCAAGCCTGTCAGCATCTGGCCTAGCATCTGCGGGTCACTAACTACGGTAGGCAGTTCTTGGGGCATGCTGACCGAGAGGGTCAGGTTGCGACGGCTAGCCTGTTGCTGCCAGTGCGGAATGCTCTGCTGGAGCACCTCCGCCAGCGACACTCGGCTCAGATGGAGGGTCTGTTTCGGGGCAGGCGCATCCTGTAACTCCACGGCTCGGAAGATCAGGCTGAAGCGATTGATTTGATCAGTACACTCTCGCTCAATGCTCTCTAAGCGCTTCACAACCTCTGGAGCCAAATCTTTGCGTCGCAGCAACGACCGAGTCAGCGTTTGAATCGTCGCTAGAGGAGTTCGGATTTCGTGCGCCAGAGCTTGCAGCAACTCCGCCTCCGGCAGTGCCTCCTCCGAGCTGTCAGCGACTGGCGCTGGTGCTTGCTGCAGCGCAGCAGAGAGAGCTTGGTTGGGCAAATTGAGACGAGGGGTCGAGTTAGTTGCCAAAGTAGAGGCTCGCCGCAGAAGCAGCGCACTGAACCGCAAGAGTAAACGCGGATTGACTTCTAAACTCTGGCCTGCCAGCAAGTCACCAACCCGTTGTGCTAGATCGGCCATACGGTGCGGCTGGGTCAGCATCACACGAGGGCTCAAATACTCCCAGGCTCGCAACACAGCATCAGGCTCAAATGAGAACAGAAATTCAGCCTGTTCGCCTTCGCTCTGCCCCAACACCATCACTGCCCAGAGATTGTGGCTCAGGACCAGGCAGAACCGCTCTGTCGATAGTGGGTCCGCCGGTAGCAAGGGCACAGTTTGGTTGGGTGCGTTTGTATCCAGGTTTGGGGTTGGGGGTTCTGGCTCCGGCCTTTGACCATCGGCTGGCATCAAAGCCAAAAAACTAGAGAGGTCTGGCGCAAACTGCCAGGTTTCTAGACCTGGAAAGCTAGACCAGTCCAGACCAGCACTGCTCAACACCAAACCATTGGCAGGAATCTGCTCACGTACAAGGTCAGCCAGCGCTGTAGTCGCCAGCAGCCAGGCAGGTTCGCCTGTTGCTAACTCTGGCAGAGTCTCCGGCTCAGTTACTCCCCCTCGTAAGATTTCGCGCAGCGTTGGTAGCAACCAATGGTCCATGATTCAGTAACGCAGAGGGTCTTTTCTGAAGCTTCTACGTGACTTGCTTTCCTCCTCCTTGAGGTTATCTGTACCAGAAAGATAATAGAGTCGTAAAACCGAACCCTAGGGTTAGCGATTGCCCACAGCTACTATTGCCCACAGCTACTAATTAACCCACGCCTGAACCCACAGCATCAGCTCGGGCGTCCGCTTCCCATCAGATAGAGCAAGGCCATCCGCACTGCTACGCCACTGGTCACTTGCGCATCGATCAAACTGAGGCGTGGATCATCCATCAAATCCGAACTAATTTCAACACCGCGATTGACGGGACCGGGATGGAGAGCTTTCACATCCGGCGCACAGTGCTTCAGGCGCTCTCGAGTCAAGCCATAGAGGCGATGGTACTCCCGCAAACTGGGGATGAGATGGGCACTCATACGTTCCTGCTGTAGCCGCAGAGTCATCACAAAGTCCGCTCCCTCCAGTGCAGGAGCCAGAGTCCAGTGCAATTGAACACCCGGCCAGTGGCCAAATTGTGAGGGCAGGAGCGTGGGCGGTGCAGCCAGGTGGACCTGGGCTCCGCTAGCTGTGAGGCTCCAGAGATTGGAACGGGCAACCCGAGAATGCAAAATATCCCCAACGATGGCGATCTTTTTGCCCTTGAGCAAGCCGATGTGGGGAACGTCATGATCTAGCAAACTGCACAGCGTAAACAAGTCCAGCAAAGCCTGGCTGGGGTGCTCGTGCCGACCATCCCCCGCATTGAGCACTCCCACACTCCGGCCCGCTTCAGTACTCAGCCGGTCCATCGCCTCGGCAATAATCTGAGGCACACCGGCTTCGCGATGCCGGATCACCATGAGGTCAGTGCCCATCGCCAAAAATGTCTTGGCAGTGTCCAAAATCGTCTCACCTTTGGTGAGCGAAGAGGTTCCAGGCGCAAAGTTGAGTGTGTCTGCGGATAGACGCTTGGCTGCTAATTCAAAACTGTTGCGGGTGCGTGTAGAGGACTCGAAAAACAGATTTGCCACCACTTGCCCCTGGAGGGCAGGCACCTTCTTAGTGCGACGGGATAGCACTTCCCGAAAGCTTGCCGCCGTCTGGAGGACAATGTCGTACTCCTCGGGCGTAAATGTTTCCAACGATAGAACGTGATGGCGGTTCCAGGTAGAAGTCATTCGCTAACTATCCACTCGTCAATCAGTCCAGCAGGTGGCACCACCTCAATGCGTCCAGCTGCTAGATCAACCACAGGGGCAATCGGCTCAACGAAGGGAATCAAGGTTCGGCGTAGCTTGCCAGTGGTTGGCTCGACTCCCTCGATCTCCAGCAAATCGTTTCCCGCCGGAATGATAGTGACCACGGTCCCCAAAAGCTGGCCGGTTGGCTGGTGAATTACACTCAAGCCCAACAAGTCCTGGATTAAATACTCATTATCCTCTAGAGTAGGGCGCTCAGCCGCAGATATAAGCAAGGTCGCGCCGCGCAGAGACTCAGCTGCATCGCGGTCAGTGATTTCAGCAAACCGTACGACGTAGATGCCTTTACCTGGCAAATAGCGTCCTGAGCGCAGTGTTAGCAGTTCGAGCGGAGCGCTTTCAGACCGTTGCAACCAACGCTTTCCCGGGTTTTCAAAGCGCTCTGGAAAATCAGACATCGACAGGACGCGCACTTCGCCCCGCAGTCCTTGAGCCGCAATAATTTTGCCGATGACGACACAATCGGTTAGGGGATCCATCCTGTTGCTGCCCTGTAGTTGTTCCCTACTAGCTTTGGATCCCCATCCTGGCAGAAAGCGGCTCGATCTGGTTGAACGTTTAAGCTAAGACCTAAGCAACTGGGTCTAGGCTACTGACCCTAAGCCGCCACTAAGCCACCGTCTCTAGGTATTGATTGAGATCTTCTACTAAGCGGGTCAACTCCGCTTCAGTTGTGATCCGAATGCGTTCATCCCGTGCTGTAATCAGCACCTTGGCGGCAAAGGGTGTCGGCCAAATATTGGGATTGCAGAACACCTCTAAGAACACATCACCCATATAGCGATACTCCATAGAGGGCTGAGGGGCTTTGCGTGCCCCTCCCGTGGTTGTGACTTTCAAGCGCTCTAACAGGAGTGCAATTTCAGCCTTGAGAGCCTGAGCTGCTTCAACGGGAAAGGCAATTGACAGGGAGCCTTCTACGAGATTGAGAGTCAGAGGCTGGGTCATAATAGCGAATCCTTATGGTTTAAACCAGTCAAAATTGATTCTTGTACAGCTTGGTATAGAACCAGTATGAAACAAGGCAGCGACACTCAGAAGTGTCAGCGCTGAGGCGAATTTCGTACTAAATCTGCATTCGCCAAAAAATTCTGGCTTTGTGGGCCATAATTGACCCGTCAACTCGCATCTAGTGTGAGGGTCTGTCAAATTTCTATGTCTGTACTCAATTCCTGGTTTGGCTCTGCTCAAAGAGCCCTTGGGCTGGCAGTGGCCCTCACTCTTCCTGCACTGATCGCCCTATCTCCTGCCGAGGCTCAGCAGCAGCCCCGTCCCCGACCGCCAGGACAACCTGCTCCGGGGCAGCAACCGGGTCAGCCGGGTCAACCGGGTCAACCGGGTCAACAACCCGCTCCGCAAACACCGCCTGCAAATCCCAATGCACGCCGTGTCTACACACCAATTCCTATGCCGTCTAATAACCAGGTCAGTGAAACGCTGACTCAGGGTGATATTCCTAATGGGCAGGGCGGTTTTGCTCGGGACTACACCTTCAGCAGCAGGGCCGAAGATCGCGTCGAAATCGACCTGAGTTCTGACGACTTCGATACGCTGGTGACTGTTCTCAATCCTGATGGCACATTTTTAGCAGAGAACGATGATGGTCCCGGTGGCGGCACCAACTCTCTGTTATTTGCTCGTTTAGACAAAGCCGGAACTTATACGATTCGAGTACAAGCTTTTGGTGGCGCTGGGGGCGGTCCTTTTACACTGAAGGTGACACGCCTGAGACCAGTACAGTAGGCCATCTTTCTTTTAAGAGAGATTAGTTAGAGCTCTACTGGTATCAGTCTCAGTTTGGGCCTGAATGTTATAGCCTGCACCGCAATAAACACACAAAACTCACCCATCTTTGCGGCCTGCATAGTTCGGAAAGGTGGGTGAGTTAATTCGTTATTGTTAATTACAGTGATGGATTAAAAGCCTATGTATAAATTTGCAGCAGCTTCCGAAACTGAAACGGTAGTATTCGGCGCGGCCAGGCCTAGACACGCTGAGAAAGAAGTATCGCGCTGGATCAAGTTTATGCACGAGCAAGGAATGCAGCGAGTTTGCTGTCTACTTCCTCAAAGTCAGCTAGCACCCTACCCCAATTTGTTAAGCAGATATCAACAGGAATTCGGGGCTGACAAGGTTCTTTGGGCACCCATTGAAGATTTTCATCTAGTCGATCAAGCAACACTCACTCAGAGAATTCTTCCCTTTCTATTGGAGGCTGATCAACAAAATGAGCAAGTCGTTGTGCATTGCTCCGGTGGAATTGGACGAACAGGATATATTCTTGCCGCATGGTTGGTCGGTGGCCGGGGATTAACAAACACAGCGGCAATCTCTGCGGTTAGAAAAACCGGGAGAAATCCTTATGAAGCAGCAATAGCCGGAATATTGATGGCAAGAAATCCCTGGAAAGCAGTCCGAGTTCTCAATTCACTTTTAGATGCTTGCCGTTAGTAGTCTATGCCTTGAATTTACACCGATATTCCTCCCTTGACTCTGGATACTTGGGCTAGTTTTATACGATTAGTTTGATGTTGGTTGTGTTGTGAGCCCTGAAGCCTACCACTGTTGGCTACTAGAGCTGTTTGAGCAACACAGTCTCCGTGTATGCAATTTTTTATACAGGCCATGCGTATAATTTAGGGATGTAATTTTTACTTAGTCTACGTAGGCTAAATAGGACAACCCGGACAGCTGCGCCCCGATTAGCAACTAATTGGGCCGTAGCTTTTCGGCTTGCAGAGGATAGTGGTGTGAGTCAACTAGTACGTATTCTTCTCATTGACGATAACCCGGATGATCGAGCCCTAGCCATCCGTGAGCTAGGCCGTGAACTTCCCGGCTTGCAAGTTCAGCAGATCACTGAAGCCAGCAGTTTTGACCAAGCTCTTGAAGCAGACGATTTTGATCTGGTGATCACAGATTATCGACTCAATTGGAGCGACGGCCTAACCATACTCCGTAACGTCAAAGCTCGGTACTTCGACTGCCCAGTTATCATGTTCACCAACACTGGCAGCGAAGAAATTGCCGTAGCAGCAATGGAAGCTGGCTTAGACGACTATGTGATCAAGTCGCCCCGGCAATTCATCCGTCTGGCGCGCTCAGTCCGCGCTGCACTAGAACGAGCAGAGGTTGGTCAAAGAGCCTCCCGCTTGGAAAACCGCCTGCAAACCTTACTCAATCGGCTGAATGTTGGCGTGTTTCGCTCCACTCTGGCTGGACAGCTTCTGGAGAGCAATCCCGCTTTTCTCAGATTGCTGGGGGTGCGTTCACTCCTAGAAGCTCAAAGCCTAGAATTACCAGAACTGTTTTTGCAGGCAGAAACGGATCCTGAGCTGGAGTATTGGGAGCGCACCGTACAGTTGCGCCGCTCCGATGGCCTCACGACCTGGGTGTTATTGAATAAGGCATTGAGCACCATGAACGGTGAGGCTGTCGTTGATGGCTTGGTAGAAGACATTAACGAGCGCAAGGCTGCCGAAGCCGCAGTTCAGCAACTCAACGAAACACTTGAACAACGGGTTTCCGAACGCACTGCTCAACTAGAAGAAGCGAACCAGGAACTCGAAAACTTCGCTTTCTCGGTTTCCCACGACCTGCAAGAGCCCTTGCGAGCAATGCAAGGCTTCGCCCAAGCTTTACTCGAAGACTACGCTGAGCAACTGGACCCCACAGGGCAGGACTACGCCCGTCGCGTTCGAGCGGCAGCGGAACGCATGAGCGTCCTGATTCAAGACCTGCTAATCTACAACCGCCTAAGTGGTGCAGATCTGACTTTTCAGCCCGTTAGTCTCTCGGCTGTTGTCACCGACGTACTCACTCAGCTTGAGAGCCAAATTCAAGAGCGACAGGCCCAAGTGCGCGTCGAGCCGCCACTGCCCCCTGTGATCGGCAACTATGTTGTCCTAGCCCAGGTTCTCACCAATCTCCTTACCAACGCCCTCAAGTTTGTGCCTAGAGGCGTGCAACCTCGAGTGCGGCTCTGGGCTGAGGCACGGGGACAATGGATTCGCCTCTGGATCGAAGACAACGGCATCGGCATTGATGCCAGCAATCTTGGGCGTATTTTCCGCGTCTTCGAGCGTCTGCACGGCAGTGAAACTTACCCTGGCACAGGTATCGGTTTAGCAATCGTGCGCAAGGGTGTAGAACGGATGGGGGGGCGAGTTGCTGTGGAGTCACAGCCCGATCAGGGCAGTCGCTTCTGGGTAGAACTTAGAGTGGCAGACTGAGCTGATCTAATATCCGTGTCCGTTCTCGATTTAACTCGATTTAATTAGCATTAACTCCTTACGATCCAGGCCGAATGCTCAGCCAGCCGCTACGTCTTCTTTTAATTGATGACAGTTCAGACGATCGTGCTCTAGCGACTCGGGAACTGCGTCGTGAATTCCCTGACCTTGAAGTCACGGCGATCGCAGCAGAAGCAGCTTTAGAGCAAGCGCTCGCTGAGGCGCAATTTGACTTAGTGGTCACCGATTACCAATTGCGTTGGGGGACTGGACAAGAGGTCCTGGATCGAGTTAAGGCTCGCTATCCCACCTGTCCAGTGGTTATGTTTACCAACAGCGGCAGCGAGGAGATAGCCGTCAAGGCCATGAAAACAGGTCTGAGCAACTATGTTCTCAAAAGCAACCTTCCTCGCCTACCCGTAGCGGTTCAAGAAAGCTTGGAAAAAGCTAGGTTGCAACAGCAGTACCAAGATGCCATCGTCCGGTTACAGCTATCTGAAGAGTTGTTTCGCACGATGGCGGATAGCGCGCCTGTGCTGCTCTGGATTGCTGACACTGAGGGCCTCTGCTATTTCTTCAATCAACCGTGGTTAAACTTCACCGGGCGAACCTTAGAACAAGAGCGCGGTCACGGTTGGGCAGAAGGGATACACCCAGAGGACAAAGATTACTGCTTGGAGGTCTACCTCAAAGCCTTCAATGCCCGTCAAGAGTTTGAAATGGAATATCGGCTCCGACGCAGCGACGGCGAATACCGCTGGGTTTTAGATCGGGGTACGCCTCGCTTTGCCTCAGATGGTGGCTTCGCAGGTTATGTCGGTTCTGCGATTGATGTTACTGAGCGTAAGCGCGTCGCAGCAGAGCGAGACCAGTTACTGTCTCGTGAGCAACTAGCTCGGGCTGAAGCTGAAGCGGCTGAGTGTCGCGCTGCATTCTTGTCTGAAGCCAGCAGGCTGTTTACAGCCTCACTCGATTACGAAAGCACGCTAGCCAGCGTAGCCCGCTTATCAGTTGCGCACCTAGCAGACTGGTGCATCGTGGACTTGATTCAAGACGATGAATCTCTGACTCAAGTCGCCAGTGCCCACGCCGATCCGGACCAGGAAAAACTCTTGCATGAGCTGTGCCAGCGCTACCCCCTCAGTCAAAACCCGAATAGTGAGGTCTGGACAGCACTGCAAACCGGACAAGCTGTGCTCGTTCCTGAGTTATCCGAAGCTCAACTCAAGGCTCAGGCATTGAATGACGATCATCTCAACCTTCTCCATCAGCTCAATCCCAGATCCTATATGCTCGTGCCACTTCTGTCGCGAGGTCAGAAATTAGGAGCGATTGGCTTTGTATCCGCCTCAGAGCGGCGCTACAGTCCGGCAGATTTGAGTTTAGCCGAGGAGTTAGCTCGTCGGGCAGCGATGGCAATGGACAATGCCAGAGCGCATCGCCAGTCTCAGGTCGCTAATCGGATCAAAGACGAATTTCTTGCAACTCTTTCCCACGAGTTGAGGGCACCGCTCAATGGCATGCTCGGTTGGGCTCAGCTTCTGCGACGGGGCAGATTAGATGCCGCTACAACCACTCGTGCGTTAGAAACCATTGAGCGCAACACTAAAGCCCAATCCAAGCTGATCGACGATCTACTCGATGTTTCTCGGATTATTACGGGCAAGCTTCGTCTAGAAGTTCGCCTTGTCCAACTCGCTACTATTATCGAAGCTGCCATTGATGCTGTGCGTATCGCAGCTCAAGCAAAAGATATTGAGATCAAAGCGGTCCTCGACCGTAACTTAGAATTACCTGCAGGCGATCCAGATCGCCTACAACAAGTTATCTGGAATTTGCTGTCTAATGCCGTTAAGTTCACACCCGAAGGCGGACAAATTCAGGTTGGGCTAGAGCGAGTTCATTCGCGTGTTCAAATTTCGGTTAGTGATACAGGCCAGGGCATTAGACCTGAGTTTCTGCCCTATGTTTTCGACCGCTTTCGCCAAGCAGATAGTTCAATTACCAGAGCGCATGGCGGCCTAGGCTTAGGGCTTGCAATAGTCCGTCACTTAGTTGAACTACACGGTGGCACAGTTCAGGCAGAAAGCCCAGGTGAAGGGCAAGGTACTACCTTTACAGTACAGCTTCCTATTGCTGCTGTGCGTAATGAAGCAGCACAGCTAGAGCACAATAAGCCTTATGAAGATCAACTTGTTAGAGAAAGCCTACTAACCCTGCAAGGGATACGAGTGCTGATCGTTGACGACGAAGCGGATGCTCGCGAATTACTAACCATTGCCCTCGAGCAATTTGGGGCGACAGTAACAGCCACCGCATCAGCCAGTGAAGCTTTAACTGTCTTACAGCAATTGCGACCAGATGTGTTAGTGAGTGACATTGGCATGCCTGGTGAGGATGGTTATATCCTGATCAGGCAAATCAGAGCTCTCAAGGCAGAACAAGGTGGTCAAACCCCAGCCGTTGCGCTGACAGCCTATGTCCGAGAGGAAGATCGCGCCCTCGCGATACGAGCAGGATTCCAGGTTCACGTATCTAAACCAGTTGAGCCCGTTAAGCTAGCGATGGTAGTCGCAAGCCTTACTGTTAAACCCTTGGGATAGAGCGCGTGTTGCAGCAACCCCACCAAACACGCTTGAGTGTATAGTTCTATTTTGACGGCTCACTGCTATCAACCTGCTATCAGTTGTTTTCACACATCATGTAACTTATCATACATACATGCACTACTCAAACCTCTACATGAGATGGCTATGACTGTTGGTTTCCTTCCTTCAGTTCAAGGTGAACCACCTATTTTGGGAAAGCTCTTGTAAAATCAAGGTGGAGCATTCGCTAAATGGAGAGTGAAAGGATACAGAATGGCAGTAGGAAATTAACAGTGACCTCTCCAAATTCTATTGTCTTTTCATCATGGCAAAAGGTGGTAGTTCCTCAGATCGCAGGCAAGTAACATAAACCTGTTCACAGTTTCCTCTCGCCGAATACGGCACACCTCAGCTGCTCTCAACCGTTTGATTCCACTCAATCATCACATGATCAAGGGCTCACGCTTTAGATATAAATAGAGAATTTGTTGCTTTAATCCTATATGTGCTGCGTAGTTTATTTAGCAATAGCTCTATTGAACACGCCTTAAAACCTAATCCCATCTATAGGCAAACTTCATAAGACAACGGCCTACCGGATCACCCAGAGCTATTGACACTCAAGAAGCCAGCTAGGTATCGAGGCAACAACTTCCCTGCGCTTGTCCAGGGGAGCCAGGACTACCAAACTCTTCATAACAACAAAAAGAGCCAATAGGAATGAAGATCTCTCTGGCTCTAGCCCTAAAGGCAACTCTTAACTCTTCCAATTCAGGTACTTACTCAACTTCAAAACGAGCAAAGTTGTACGGGGCAGTGAAGTTGTTGTAGCGAATGCGCAGGCGTCCTTCAAACTGCTTATCCAGTTCTTCAACCTGTTGAGCAAAAGCTGATTCCTTATCCCAAGGGATTAGAAATGCGGCATTATAAGCCATGTTGTCAGTTAGTAAATTGCCCTCAACATAGCCCTGGATAGGATCGCAGGCTAGGGGACAGAGAGCAGACTTGAAGGTGTTAATTACTGACTGACGGCGTTGCTCTAGAGTATCTTCCAGTTCCTTACCGATGGCGATCACACTATCCATACTTAAAGCGCTACCGGCCAAAGCGTCACGCTTATCTTTCAGGAGTGGATTCTCAGCTAGTAAGCGCTGCAACTCTGTTTCCTGCTCCCAAAACAACTTGACGCTAACTTCACGATGCCCGTCCAGTTGCCGAAACAGCTTTTGTAGTTCCTCATCGTGGGCCCCGATCAGATTTCGATGCACTTGCTCCCAATCTGTGACAACCACGCCAAACTGAAGGGGCAGCAGATTGGGATGCCCCTCTGCCATCACCTTCTCCAGAACTGTCTCGTGAGCTAGCAAGTTTAGGCGGCTAGCAAGGTAGCGCTCCTGTTTTGCCTCACTGTAGAGAGCAGAGAAGTCTCCCAAGGTTTGTAAATGCACGGGTTGTTTATCTAAGCCGAAGAGGGGACCAACCGCGCTCAAATTGTAGTGGGGCGTGTTGAGCAAACCGTAGAGATAGAAACTCATAGACCTAGGAAACTGGCTTCGGGTAAGTAGGAAGAACTGCTCTCTAGAGTTCCCCCTAACTCGGTGATTCTATCGAGAAAGACATATGTATTCAGCAGGACTACTGGTTATCCAGACGTTAGTTACTTTCGCTACGCTAGATAGTCCACCTCTGCATCGGGCACTCTACCAGAAGACACCTTTGTTGTGACGGCTCCAGATGACTCTCTGGAGTTTTTCCTATTTAAAGTGCCTCTCTTTAAAGCGCTCTCTAAATCAATCCTGCTTCTCCGGAAATTATGTATATCTTTACACCGGTGTGAAGCTTATATGTAACACGTCAGCCCATCCGGTCAGAGCCTAGAGCAGCAGATCTGTAGGGGCAGTTGCTCCTAGTGATTACCATGATTCGGCAGATCCGGCCCACAGCCGCTGAACATGCCCGTGTTCAGGTGATCACCTCTCTGCTTGCGCAATTCCTGGGCGAGCAAAACGTTACTACCAAGATTTCCCTTGCACAGGGGCAGTTAAAAATCCTGCTCCAAGCCGACCCATTACCCGATCAACAGGCTATGGTCCGGCTGGTTCAACGTAGCCTTCAGGAACTGCCAAGCGGCGAAGTCCAAATGGTTCGAGTGTACGGTAGGCTCAAGGGCGAGCAGCGGCCAAGTTGGGGCGAGCAATTCACTCCTGATGGTGTCAAAGTCAGCTCCAGGCTTACAGTTGTTCCCTCCTCTACCGGTACCATTCAAGAGCTTCCTACCACACCTCATTCGAACGAGCTTCGTCAGGCGCACGACAAACCTGCTTCAGCTGAGAGGCCAGTAGCAGATCCCGCTCCCATTCCTCCTCTTCCACCTCTTTCTTCTTTTCCTTTTCCTCCCTCAACCAGGCTTGATACTGCGGTTCCCAAAGTTTCTACGACCAGTAGCAAAAAAAATTCTGGCCGCTTCACAAACCTGTCAGGCATTCTTGGCTTAAAAACCCGTCGGTCGCCCTCGAATCAGGCTGTAGTTTATTGCACATTTGCTCTGTGGTGCGTCTTGGGTATTGCCTTGGTTGGCGGGCTAATGCTGGCCTTGCTTAGGAGCACTGCTAACCTAGATAAGGCCGCTGCCGAAGGAACCGAGCAGTCTGTAGCCCGCCCGAGACCTCAACCCTCACCGCAAAAGGACCCGCCTGGGACTGTAACTTCTCAAAAGCTGCTGTCTTTTCACGATTTGCTGAATCAAGCTGGACAGGCCAACGTTGTAAAGCGAGTTTCGGCTTACACCTGTTCTGAGGGGGAGATCAGTGACACGGATGTTTCTGTGTTTGTCTCCGATACCTTTGGCAAAGGCACACCTACCCAGAAGTTAGAATATGCCCGCATGCTCCAGCAGGCATGGTTGAGTGTGGAACCTAACCCGAAGGCAACCCTACGTTTGTGCTCTCCTTTAGGACTTGAACTAGCACGCACTGACCAGTACGGCGTGATGTACCTCAGGAACTAGGCAACAGGCTGCTAGAAACGAGCCGGCTCGATATCGGGTGTAAAGGTTGATGCGAATAAGCGCTTGACCCGCTGCCAGGCGTCTTGGGTAGCCGCAGGGTTATAGCTGCTGCGCTGATCGCAAAAGAAGCCATGGTCGGCGTCGTAGAGGTGGAGGCAATGATCAATGTTCTGTGCTTGCAGTTCCTGCTCCACAATCTCTACGTGTTCGTTCGGGATGCTGGCATCTTGAGTACCCAAAAACAGCTCAATGCGGCCTTGGATCTCGCGAGTTCGTTGTACGGTGGGAGCACCGCCCCCAGCAGTCATCGTGGCAATCCCAGCGCCGTAGAAGGAAGCTGTTGCCCGGATGTCTGCTAAGGTGGCGGCGAGGTAGGCAACGTGTCCACCAAAGCAGAAACCAATGCAGCCGATTGCCTCAGGTTGAACTTCAGGTAGGTTGCGCAGGTAAGACAGCGTGGCACGGGTATCGCTCAGCAGTTGCTCAGCAGTGGTGCGGTCTTTGTAACTGCGTCCAATTTTAATATTTTCAGCTCCGTAGCCCAGTTCTAAACCCGGCGCTGTGCGCTGATAAAGAGCAGGTGCAATGGCAACATAACCCTCACAGGCAAGGCGTCGAGTAACGTCCCGGATATAGTCATTGACGCCAAAGATCTCCTGAAACACAATGATCGCCGGTAGGGCTTGGTCAACCTGTGGCTGAGCCAGATAAGCATCGATGGTCAACCCATCACCCTGAATGGCGACAGAGGTGGCTCGGATTTCAAACTTGGACGGCATCATCGCTTAAAGACCAAAGAAATGGCTGGGCAATATTTTAGGCCTAGCACTTAGAGTAGGGCTCAAATTGTTCTTTAAGCTCGGGTTCCAAATCACCCCTATGGGGGCTGGAGTCTGGGAACTCCCTAGGCTACGATGTCTCTAGCGGTACTTCTTCAGTACCGATGATGAATTCTATATGCGGCTTTGGACAGTAGTCCATCCGGTCCTGAACACAGTAGTACCCTCCTCTAGCCTGGGCAGGCCCTAGTCTCCCTAGCGCGTGGGGAGATTAAGGAGGCTATCATGCTCACTCTAGAGCGCCGCAACTTGTTGGCGGCCGTTGATGACCTGTCAACATTAAAGGCTGAACTGAGCCATTTGCTACCAGTTGATATCAGCGAACTGATCGAGGGGCTACCCCCAGAACGGCGCGCGATTGCTTTTCGGTTGCTCGATAAGAGCCGAGCTACAGAGGTTTTTGAATATCTGCCGACAGAAGTTCGGGAAGAACTGATCGAGGCATTGCACGATCTACAGGTCTGTCAGCTCATTGAGTCTATGCGACCTGACGATCGTGCAGAGCTGTTTGATGAATTGCCCGCAGGGGTAGTTAAGCGGCTACTGCGTCAACTTAGTGCTAGTGAACGTCGGGCAACAGCGACAATCCTAGGTTACTCAGAAGGTACAGCAGGGCGCGTGATGACCACAGAGTATGTGCGCCTATATCAAGGCATGACTGTTGACCGGGCTTTAGACAAAATTCGCTACACGGACCGAGACAAGGAAACAATCTACTGTGCCTATGTCACGGATGCTAATCGTAAATTACTACAAGTCATTTCGTTGCGGGATCTAGTGTTTGCTGCTCCCGATGCCCTTGTAGAAGAGATCGCCTGCAACCAGGTGATTTCAGTTTTTACGGAAACTCCCCAAGAGGAGGTTGCCCATCTGATGCAGCGCTACGACCTGATCGCTGTACCGGTAGTGGACCGAGAGGAGCGATTGGTCGGCATTGTCACTATTGATGACGTCGTTGACATCTTGGAAGAGGAAGCAACGGAGGACATTCAAAAGTTAGCGGGGGTGAGAGGTGGTGATGAGGCCGTTCTTGCACCTCCCCTTGTAACCTTCTGCAAGCGCCTACCCTGGCTGTTGGGCAGCATCGCCCTCTATGTCGGCACTTCTAGCGCTGTAGCCTCATTTCAAGGCACGATTGCTTCCCTACCTGTATTGGCAGCGATTATGCCACTCCTATCTAACACGAGCGGGAATGTCGGCATTCAAGCTTTAACCGTAACCGTGCGGGGCTTAGGTGTAGGTGAAGTTAATCTCAGCAACACTCTGCGCATTCTTCGCAAGGAAATCTTGGCAGGGATTGGTATGGGAGCAGTGCTGGGCGCTTGCCTAGGTCTGTTGTCGTTGTTGTGGGCTCCTGAACACTTACGCTGGGTCTCCCTAATTACGGGAGGCGTTATGGCCACCAATGTTTTAATTGCAGTCACCCTAGGTACTTGTATTCCCATTGTTCTGAAAAGGCTGTCTTTAGATCCTGCCCTGATGAGTGGTCCACTGCTGACAACGCTTCTAGACACGATCAGTTTCGTCTGTTTATTAGGCCTCACTAGTTTGGCAATTTCGTTTTCGAGCTGAATATTCGTAGCTGAGGGAAGTACTGTGACAACGTCCCCTCAGCTTTAGTCTTGGTACACATAACCCTTCTCTGTTAAATTGAACTGCTTAAAGAACCAAGCGGCTAGTATGAATCTTGCCAGAATGGCAGAAGTCCAGTATGGTTTTGCACTATTCAAGTGAGGCTCGTCTGACCTTAGTCAATGTGGTATGGGCCAACTTGAGTCGATATAGAAACAATAGGGAGTAAATTAGTAACACACCCTTATAGGAGGCGCACCAGCTCGTAGGAAGCTTCGTTTTTCCATATAAGTTCCATATAAGATTGAGAAGCTAGGTAAACTTTAGCAGTTCACGTCTCACGTCACTTTCGATCAACGGGAACGCTCTTTCTTGGGTACTCCTACGGGGGACAGCCCTGCTAGCGCGCGCAGGTTTTGGATACGGATTAACTCAGAGAACTCTAGGGTTGAGCGACCTTCGAGCTTAGCAACGCTTTGAATACCGTCCAGCAAGTGTCGGGCAGCGTCAGCCTCTGTATAACCCCGTCGTTGCGCTACCCGAATTGCAGCTTCATCAGCCTCTAGCTGAGGACCAGTGCCTTGGTTAGCTCGCCAGACCTGTGCTGCTGCTAAAACCGTTAGTGCTCCTCCCACCACAGTTCCAACTGCATCCACCTGCACTACTTCGACGAGCGTCCCCACGAACCCTGCAAGGGTCAAGCCTTGGTAGAGGTCGGGTTTAAACCAATTGCCCTCCAGTAACCAACTCACTTGTCGCAGCAATAGCAGATCCCGTTGCGGTTGAGGCAGGCGCGCCCATAGATCGAAGTTGATTGTGACTGGCTTCTCCCGCTGGGTTAGCCGAGTCCACAGGTTCTGCTCTGCGGAACTCGTTATGACCAGAGACTGCTCAGGCTTGCTGATCAACTGGGTGTACATACGGCCGGAAGCAGGCATCAAATCCTTGAGGCGGAGAATCTCGGGTTGTGGATTCATGGCAGTCACAGGGGCAATCGACTCAGGGGGTGCTACGCCTGATCCTACTAGGAGCGCTGATACAATGCTCGTAACCTTTTCCGCGCATCGCTATGTCCCCTGAAATCGCCCCTGAACCGCAATCTACGACTGGCGCTGATGCCATTGATGTCGCAATTGCCAAGGGAATTGATTTTGACGGCTCACCGATTCCCCCCGCTAAACTCGACCTTTATCGTGAAGTCATGGCGTTAGAGGCTGGGCGTCAGCGCAGTGGTGTCTCTAACACGATGCGCTCTCGAATCGTGCGGATTGGAGCTAAGCACATTCCCCAAGAGAAACTCAATCAGATGCTGACAGACGCTGATTTCGCACCCCTGAAGGAAAAGGAAGTCGCCTTCTACTACGGCAATAAGTAATGCAACCAATGGTTACGTGGACGCCCATGATTTGGTCAATCATTTGGGCGTTTGGCTCTGTTTTGGGTGCAGAAATCACCCGCGATTTGTATCATCTGATCGCTCATCTCAATCCAGTTCTGATGCGTTGGCACGGCTGGCATCACCGGGTTTATCGGCGCGATTTGACCGTGATTGACCCAATGGTGTATCGGCAAGCACAGTGGCGGCACGACGTGCCGGAATCGCTGGTTATGCTGACTGTGACCGCTTTGGTGTGGTGGAGTAGTTCATTCTGGGCCCCGAATGGCCAGGCCGCTCTATTGCTGGGAGTTCTTTACTCGGTAGCATTTCTAGTTAGCGGTATGGCGCGAGGCGTAGGTTGGGCGTTAGAAACTGATCTGACGCACAAATCAGGTCCGTTCCTCAAGCCTCCTTCCTGCTGGGTCGTGAATCGTCCCTATCACTGGCGGCATCATTTTGACGATGGCAACGCCTATTTCTGCGGCACCTTCACCTTTGTGGATAAGCTGATGGGAACCGGTCTAACGCTCAAGGGGAAAACCATTGCTGTTACTGGGGCTTCCGGGACGCTGGGGAAGGCTCTGTTACAGCAGTTACGGCAGGAAGGGGCTCGTGTTCTTGCTTTGTCGTCTCAGGCTCAACCAATCACAATTCAAGTTAATGGTGCAGAGCAGTCTGTAGAGACTATTACTTGGCAAGTGGGCCAAGAAGAAGCTCTGGCGACACGGCTAGAAAAGGTTGACATTCTGATTCTCAACCATGGCATTAACGTACTTGGTGAGCGAAGCGCGACCGCTATTCAGAAGTCCTACGAGGTCAATACCTTTTCAACCTGGCGTCTGCTGGAGTTGTTTCTAAAAACGGTTCGCACCTCCACTGACGTTGCCCTTAAAGAAGTTTGGATTAATACTTCAGAAGCCGAGGTGAGCCCAGCGCTAAGTCCTTTGTACGAACTTTCAAAGCGGGCAATTGGTGATCTGGTTACTCTACGGCGTTTGGATTCACCCTGTGTAATTCGCAAGCTCATTTTGGGACCCTTCAAGAGCAACTTGAATCCCTATGGCGTGATGTCTGGTGGGTGGGTTGCCCGTCAAATTGTTGCTCTAGCCAAGCGCGACGTACGTAATATTATTGTGACCGTCAATCCATTAACGTATTTGCTGTTTCCCTGGAAGGAATTTTGGGTTTCTACCTATTTTAGGTGGTTTAGCCGTCCTACCTCTGACCTTGAGGCAGAGCAGGCAACATCCCTTGATTCAACCAATGACTCAAGCAAAGTAGACACGGCTATTGGCCTTAAATAAACCGCAACAGCCTTAGGTTAGGGCCATTGCCACAGTAGGATGAATGCCATGTTTTCAACGATCAATCGCATTACCCAGATCTACCAGCAACCCCTGCCAGATCTGCTGTTTGAAGCCCAACGTGTCCACCGTGAGCATCATGATCCACATGCAGTGCAACTGTGCACACTCAGCAGTATTAAGACCGGCCTTTGCCCAGAGGACTGTGCTTACTGTTCTCAGAGTGTCCACAACAAGACTGAGTTAGCACCACAGGCCCTTATGGATGTTGAGGCAGTTTTAGCTGAGGCTAGGGCTGCCAAAGCGGCTGGGTCCACGCGGTTCTGCATGGGGGCAGCCTGGCGAGAAGTCAAGGACGGCCCCTTATTTGAGCGGGTGCTAGAGATGGTGCGCCAGGTTGCCGATCTAGACATGGAAGTCTGTTGCACGCTCGGCATGCTCAAGCCACATCAGGCGGAGCAACTTAAAACAGCTGGTTTAACTGCTTACAACCACAATCTCGACACTTCACCCGACTACTACAGTCAAATTATTTCTACTCGAACCTATCAAGATCGGTTGGATACGATCCGCGCTGTGAGTGCAGCGGGCATCTCTGTTTGTTGCGGTGGCATTTTAGGTTTAGGCGAATCGGTTGAGGATCGCTTGTCCTTACTGGAAGCTCTGGCAGAGCTGGAACCAGCGCCGGAGTCAATTCCAATCAACTGCTTGGTTCCGGTCAAAGGAACACCACTTCAAGACGTTCCTCCGGTGGATCCCATTGAGTTAGTGCGCACTATTGCCACTACTCGCATTCTGTTTCCCAAAGCGATGGTACGCCTATCAGCAGGACGAATGCAGATGAGTGATGAGTTGCAAGCGCTCTGCTTGTTAGCTGGAGCCAATTCAATTTTTACGGGTCCAGTTTTGCTCACCACGCCCAATCCTGACCGAAACTACGATCAGCAATTGCTCAGCCGTTTAGGTATGGTTCCCAAACCGTTGTAACTCATCTTTAGGTTGCAGCAATCTGTCCCAGGACAATCAGATTATTGCTGCCCATCAGCACGATGAGCAGGGTCAAACTCCACGTAAAGTAGCCTCTTTTCAAAAGCGAAGGGTTGACGACTAACAGTAGAACGGGGAAGGTAAAGTTGCAGGTATAGAGGAATAGCTCTTCAGTGCCGAATACCGTGTGTAAGCTCATGTTGAACAACACCGCCAAAGCAGCTGCACTCAACAAGGCACTTCTACAATTTGCTTGAAGACTTCTGAGCAGGCCAAGGATAGAGAGCACCAACCAAAGCGTCAGTGCAGCCCATCCTAGTAGCTTGTAGTCTAAAGGTTGAGCAAAGAAGCTTAAAATCGAACGCCCAGTCTCTGGAGCGATGCGATTGATGAAGGGCGCAGGCGAGACAAAGCTGACTCCCAAAAAATGCTTAAACAGTTTAGAGAATAACAGCCAAGGTTGGCTCAAGGAAAGGTCTACTGTGATGAATTGGCTGCTGTCTGTTACCAGAGCAAAGAGCAACACAACGGAACAAATTACAGTTTGGGCAAAATTGGTAATCGTTACACCAAATGAAAATAACCTCGCAGCCAACCAACAGGCGGAATAAACTCTCTGCTGCTGCAAGCAAAATAGAAGAAGAATGTAACTGGCAATGATGCTGCAAGTGGTTAAAGCATAGGTTTCAGGAATTGAGCCGAAAACAAGTTGGCTGATGCTCATGCCAAATACACCGACCAAGAGCAGCGATTCAAAATACTTCTGGGTGAGGTTTTTGAAAAAGAGAAATACCAGCGCAACACCAGTCGCACCGAAAAAAGAATTAAGTAAAACCGCCGCTAATTCTTGCGAGGCAGTTAAAACGCGCAATAGAAAGCCGAAGGGAACCACAAACAGCAATACCAGAGGATGAGAACCTTTGTGCAGATATGTTTAGTTAGCGAGGTCCAATCAGGCCCCATCTCATCTACATCGGCTCCAAAGAAATCTGAAGTTAGAAAATTCTTGCTCAGCGAAATTCCAAGCCAGACGTACAGACTGTAAAAGCAGACCAGCAAAGCTACAGCGAGAAGCAATGTGGTCGAGTTGTTAGTGAAAAACTGTTTGAGATTACGAACGGGCTGGTTTCCAATCTGTTGTTTTAGTAAAGATGGAAGTTCAAATAAAAATTGAGCAGCAAAAGGCAAGCTGAGCGCAAAACAAATCAGAAAAATGTTAATTGCTAAATAGACTGAGTCTGCCCAATCGAGGTAGTAACGTAAGGGGTGAACCGAGCGACTTGTCAACAGCTGATTAAGGAAGCCAACTGCTCTACCCTCATACATCGCCTCAATCAGGGAATGCGCGTAAAGCCTGTAGATCAAGCCGACTAGAAGCAGACAGACTAGCCCAGCTATTACCAACCGATTCTGTCTGAACCAACTTCTTGAGATGCACATGTCGGTCCAGCTTATCCAGTTGTCAGTTTAGTTAGGAGCAAAAACTCCTCCAGCTAAGTCAGCCACTGTTTGAGCTGAGATCCAACCGTTGCAGTCGAGGCTCTAGGCGAAAACCGGGGTAGAGCGGCTTCAGTGCCAGTTGTAGCTTCGTAGCGACATAGCACTGGCACTTCATACTGGTAACGCTCAAACCAGTCAGCGTTGCGGGTGATGTCCCGAATCTCTAAGTCGAAAGCCAAGCCAGAATTGGCTTCGTTCAGTTGCCGTAGCTTTGCTTCCAGTGCCTCGCACAGATGACAACCCGGTTTGCTGTACAGAATCAACTGCATGACAGGCGTTGAGCGCAATCTTCTTAATAACGGAAACCATCCTTGCGGGTGTGGGTGGCTGGCTCACCCTCACCCAGTTTTGCTCCCCCCCGAACTTCCGCAAGCAGTACCCAGTGGTCACCTGCATCCAGACGGGTTTTCAGTACACAATCCAGGTAAGACAGAGACTCCTGTAGATAGGGCTGTTGACCAGCAGTCTCACCAACTTCAATGCCTGCGAATGGATTGGTTCCAGGGTCAAAGCCCCGAGCAAAGTGGCCTACCAGTTTGCCCTGTCCTTTGGGCAGCACGTTGACGACTAGACCGTCACCTTCTGCTAGCAGTTGTGCTAACGGACGGTCTTTACCCACGGCAATCGTGACAGCAGGTGGGCTAAAAGCAGCTTGCTGCACCCAGGAAGCTAGCATTGCCGCTTGCTCTGTCCCCTTACGGACCGTCAGAACAAACAAACCGCTAGAAACCTGACCAAGGGCTGGGCCCAGAGTGCTCTGGATTTCAGTTGTCATAGTGCATTCAATGGGTGCATTCAGAGGCGTGCAAACGCCCCTATTTTAGGGTGACGGTTGCCAGAATGCGACCCCAGTTGCCACAATTCAGGTTTTAAGCTAAGCAGCATACCTGTGAGCCTGAAGGATATTCAGGCTCAGATTGCGCTCTCCAACCGGCTCTGCTCTAGGCGAGGTGCATCCCCCATAGCAGCAAAAAGCCTGTCATTGCTAATACCAGCAATGCCGACAGAAGAGTCGCCGTCGGTGAATCAACCTGATAAAGGCGCAGCAAACTGCGGTTGGACCTGGAAAGGCTGGGATGAGACATGGGACCTCCAGCAAAAAGCAGGAACAAGCTCCTCTATTAAGACTAATCAAGTTCTCAGATTGCCGCTTCAGTGCTCAACCGAATGCAACAAATCTTGGGCCAGCTTCCATTCCCTAATCCCTTGCGCTAGTCTCTGGATGTACCTTGCCCGGAGCAGCTTCTTCACTGCTCGCCTTGCCTTGACTGGGATGGAAAAAGGCCTGCATCACCTGTCGCGCAATCGGGGCCGCTGTTGAGCCACCACCACCACCGGAGTTCTCGACAAAAGCCACTACTAGGATTTGGGGTTGGTCGAGGGGTGCATAGCCAACATACCAGGTGTGCGAACGTCGCGGCGGATCCTCCGCAGTCCCTGTTTTACCGGCATTAGCAGGCAAGTTAGGAGCGTTCATTACCCGAGCTGTGCCATCAGTAACCACCTCGTGCAATCCCTGCTGCAAAACTTTCAGGGTGGCGGCTGACAGATTTAGAGACGTGCGCCAGTTGCGTTGTGGCTCTCGCTCCAGCAGCAGGTGTGGCTTTACACGATAGCCACCATTAGCAACGACTGCCCCCATAACCGCAACCTGTAGGGGAGTTGCCTGCAAAAAGCCCTGGCCAATCGACATATTGATCGTGTCGCCCAAATACCAGGGCTCACCGATCTGCTGTTGCTTCCAGGTTTCATCAGGCACTAAGCCCCGGTTTTCTTCTTTTAATTCAATGCCTGTGAGCGAGCCAAAACCAAAGCGCTTAGTCCAGTCGATTAGCGTTTTCTCTCCAATGCTGCGGCCCACTTGGTAGAAGAAAGTGTCGCTACTTTGAGCCAGGGCCCCAGTAAAACCCAACGCGCCAAAACCAGCCTGGTTATGGTCCCAGAATTGGATGCCACCTATTTCAAGGTAGGCAAAGGTGTTTAGGACCGTACTTGGAGAAAACTTGCCTGACTCAATACCAGCCGCCGTTGTGACGATCTTGAACGTACTGGCTGGAGCGTATCCCTGCAAGGCACGATTGACAAAGGGAAAATCTTGATTTTGCAACTGCTGCCATTGCGCGTCAGTAATGCGTGTAGAGAATAAATTGGGGTCGAAGGCTGGACGGCTAACCATCGCCAGTACCGCACCATTGTTAGGGTCCATCGCAATTACTGCCCCCTTGCGATTGCCCAAAGCTGCTTCTGCTGCCTTCTGCACATTGACATCTAAGGTCAGGTGAACGTTACCGCCTGCTTGCGGAGGAATTTCGCCCAAAATTCGCAGGACTTGACCAGCACCATCAACTTCAACCTGCTGACCGCCCCACTTACCACGTAGTGAGGACTCGAAGGCTGCCTCAGCTCCCGTTTGACCCACCACATCACTTAAGCGGTAGGCTTCAGACTCACGGCGCTTGAGTTCCTTATCGCTCAACTCACTGGTGTAGCCCAAAACATGGGCGGCCATATCGCCGTTGGGATAGTAGCGTACCGCCTCAGGATCCGTACGGACCCCTGGCAGCTCTGAGCTCTGTTCTGCCAAGGCAGTGATGATTTGTGGACTAACCCCTCGGGCCACTCGAACCAGGGAGGGCGAACTATAACCTGCCTGCGCTAGCCGAGTCTGAATCTCCTTTTCAGGTACGTCAAGAATCTGAGCCAGACGACGAATAGTCCTAGACCAAGCAGACTCAGACTGAGCCAAAGGCCACAGGAATACTGAGTACGACAAACGACTACCTGCCAGTAAACGCCCTTTGCGGTCAAGAATCCGACCTCGCTCCGGAGGTTGGGGGACTAAGCGAATTCGATTGTCTTCCGCAAGCTGGCGATTTTGGTCGCCTTGCGCCAACTGTAGGTAGGCTAAACGTCCTCCCAAGATTGCTAGCAGTAGCGCAGCTGAACTGCCGAGCAGCAACCAGGCCTGAGAACCTCGTCCTGTAATTCGTGTTGATTCCTGGGGAGAAGTTAGGGTTTCAGGTTGAAGCAGCCTCATGATTTCCACATTGGAGGTGATGCCGTTGCTGATCCAAATTCGCAACAGTACTGGTCTAAAAGGATTTGAATTTGGTCCAAGGAGCGCTTTGGCTTATTAACTAGTGTGAGATTTACAAATCTAAAGAGAATGTTATCTTCCCTTATGTGTGTGGAGTGATGGTCATGGTTGATTCGCTATCCCGACGAGATATCAGAACGAGCCGGTGGTCTGAGGGGCGTACAGATCCTCCGTTGGGTACTGTACCTGCAAGCCTGCCGGTTGCGCTATCGCCTGCAATTGCGGGGGCATCTGAAACGAACTCGTTGAAAGTTCCAGCTACCATACCTCTGTTTGGTACTGATGGTATCCGCGGCCGAGTTGGTGACCTGCTGACTGCCCCCCTAGCTCTTCAGGTAGGCTTCTGGACAGGCCAGGTTTTACACAGGAAGAGCCCAGACACATTGGGACCTGTGATTATTGGCCAAGACTCACGAACTTCTGGGGATATGCTGGCAGCAGCCTTGGCGGCAGGTCTTACAGCTGCTGGGTTAGACACTTGGTTTGTAGGCTTGTGTCCTACCCCAGCCGTTGCACATTTGTGTCGAAGCACTGGGGCCTCTGGTGGCATCATGGTTTCTGCCAGCCACAATCCACCCGGAGACAACGGCATCAAAATTTTTGGTGCTGATGGTACCAAGCTCTCGAATCATCTGCAACAGGAAATTGAACAGGGTCTGAGGGGCGAACTGTTCAGTCGCTCTGCTGTTTCGTGGGGTCGCTGTCAGCATCGTCTCGATCTCTTGCAAGGTTACAGCGATGCCTTACTCACTAGCCTGCCAGGAAGTTCCTCCGCGCCGAGTTTGTCAGGTCTACGCATTGTGTTGGATCTGGCGTGGGGCGCAGCAGCACACTTGGGACCGCAAATTTTTCGCAGCCTGGGAGCGGAGGTAATTTGCCTGAATGCTGAACCTGATGGCACTCGCATCAACTTGGATTGTGGATCTACTCACCTCCAAGCCTTGCAGCAGGCAGTAGTCGCTCAAGGGGCAGACCTTGGCTTCGCCTTCGATGGCGACGCAGACCGAGTTCTGGCGGTTGATTGCCAAGGACGAGCCGTTGATGGTGACTACATCCTGTACCTCTGGGGTCAACACCTGCAAGCCTTGCAGCAGTTGCCCAACGACACGATCGTAGCGACGGTCATGGCGAACCTAGGCTTTGAGCGAGCCTGGCAACGCTTGGGTGGAGAGTTTGTGCGGACCCCAGTTGGCGACCAACACGTCTTCGCAGAAATGGTGCAACGCGGGGCAATGCTGGGTGGGGAACAGTCAGGCCACGTGCTGTGCTTCCACTACGGCGTCAGTGGGGATGGTCTGCTTACGGCTGTGCATCTAGCAGCACTGGTTCAGCAAGCTGGTGTCTCACTAGCCGAATTAGTTGACGCTAGTTTCCAGCCCTACCCACAGATTCTGCGCAATGTACGGGTTGAGGACCGGCACACCAGAATGACTTGGGCAAACAACGATCGGCTTCAGGCTGCGATTGCACAAGCGGAGTCTGACCTAGGCGATCAGGGACGCATCTTAGTTCGGGCTTCTGGCACCGAGCCGCTTGTCCGCGTGATGGTTGAAGCGGCAACTGAAACGCTCACCCAGCATTGGAGCGAGTACCTGTCAGCCGTGGTGAGCGCAGAGTTAGGTTAGCGAGCGATCACTTCTCCGGAGACAGCCTCCGTTGATGCTGTCTCCGCAGACTCTAGCTCATCTACCCGCAAGTGAGCCCGAAATTTGCTGCCGAACTTCACCTGGAACGGGTAGTTAGGGCTGATCGGTCGGCCCTGCCAAGTGTTGATATGACCCGTAATCTCCCCTTCCGAACCCTGAAGGTCGAACGCTTCATTGCGGTGGTCCGGGTGGTGGTAAACGATGACAGAAGTTTTAACGCGAACGCGATCTCCTATCTGCATAGCTATGCCTCTTGTTAGTTCTCTTCTCAGGTTGCAGAAATATCTTCACACACTAGAGGAGAACACTAAGCGAGGCGCATGTCCCCAGAATGCCTCAAGGTCGTAGAACTCCCGTTCCTGCGGCATCATAATGTGCACAATCACTTCGCCGTAGTCTTGCAGCAGCCAGGTACCTTCACTCTGTCCTTCAAGACGTACGGGACGGCGTTGCCACTGCTCCAGCACTTTATCCTCAATGCTGCCAGCAATAGCTCTGACCTGGGTTTTGGAAAAGCCCGTTACCAGCACAAAGTAATCTGCCAGCACTGAAACTTCACCCACCCGCAACAGCACAACATCACCGCCTTTGCGGTCATCAGCAGCTTCAGCGATCGTCATCGCTAACTGATAGCTGTGGTCATCGGGAGAGATTTGCAGAGCAGTGTAGGCTTCTTGGGTGTGCAGGTTGTTTTGAGTCAAGAGAATTTCTCCGTAGTTTGTTTTCAATGGGTTATTCAGAAGGAATTCAAGGTGGTTGATTCAAGGTGTTCTAAAGCGACTGTGCCCTCAGGATGGGCTTGCGCTCTACTTGGGCAGTCTGGAGTGCCCAATTCCGCACACTGATTACCCGCGGGTGGATAAGCCGACTTTTAGCAATCAGGAATTCCAGGGTTTGATCACAGGCGAGACCAATAGCCGCATACAAATCGCTTTGGCTCAGCCGACGCAACTGATCTAGCTCTGGCGAGTTACCTCGGCCTGGCTCAATTGCATCAGCTAGGTAAACCACGCAGGCAAGTGGGCTCATACCCGGCCTACCCAAAGTGTGGCAGCGCACTGCCTCCAAAACCTCTGGGTCATGCACACCAAACTGATCACGGGCCACAAGTGCACTTGCTTCTGCATGTAGAAGGTGTGGGTTGGCAATCTCTACCGGGTCGAGAAGCAACCCTTCTGCTCGGGCCATCGTCAGCAAGCGCTCCGCTTTGAAGTACTTTGCTAAGTCGTGCAGTAAACCTGCCCAAGCGGCCCGTTCAGCATCCAGGTGGTGCAGCTCGGCTAACTCCCGGGCTGTTTGCTCAACGCCTAGAATGTGAGCCAGACGGGGTGGTGGAACGTTCTCACGCAGCCACTCAATGACCAGATCGCGCATGGAAGATGACAGTGGGGTCTGTCTCTATTTTATGGCGACCTTTCAGTCCTGACGGTAAATGTAGTCGGTTTAAGGCTGCACCCAATTCTAGTAGTCGGCGTCTTGCTAGTCCTGGATGGTTGCTTGCTAGCAAGTTCACTAAGCCAACCACATCTAAGGATTGGTCCAGTTCGCCCATTAGCTGCCGTAGAGGTGGACCTAGGCGAGGTGCTAGCCATTCCAGCAGAGACGCTAGGGCAGCGAGTTGCCCTGATTCGCTCAATTGCTCTAAAGCAGACAGATCTAGCTCTGTTGAACCCACTCGTAGGCGGTTAGGAGCAGCCACTTTAACTTGTAGCCCTTCACCACGACTGTGACGGCTGAGCCAATCGAGAGGTAGCGTTCGTTGAACAACAGCTTGTCCGGGAGCAGCCCAAACCGGAACAGAGCCATGAGCAGGCAGGGGCACCAACAGCTGGCGGGCAGCTTGAGTCAGGTCACTGGGTTGGTAGGCTTGCATGCCGATCACTCGGTTTGCTAGGGGTAGAAAGGCAGAGGAACTACCCGCCACCAGAATTAAACTGACGCCTAGCTGGCTGACTAAACTATCGACCCGCTCGCTGAGTGGAGTGATTGGTTCGCAGTTAGTAGGGACTAGCGCGCGCATAACCGCATCACGCGACATTAGGTTAGCCGCACTTGTATCCTCATCGAATAGCAGCAGACCCACTCCTAACTCCAAAGCCTCTTGAATCGAAGCAGCCTGACTAGTGGCACCAGAAGCGTTAGCTGTCGTGAAATTAGTGGTTACAGTCCCATCTGGCAGCTGATCGATGAAGGCGGAGAGATCAACTCGGTACACCGCTCTTCCGTCCTCAGCCCGGACCTTGCAGGCATCCCTACGAGTTACCACCCGCTCTCGGCCATCACCAGGGATATGATCGACAACCCCGCTTTGGATTGCTCGCAGCAGGGTCGACTTGCCGTGATAGCCACCACCCACAATCAGAGTTAGTCCTTCAGAGATGCCTAAACCGGTAATCGGTCCTTGCGAAGTTTCCAGACTGACGCGTAAGGCCAATGGACTCTGGCAAGGAATCGCACCCCCTAAGGGTTGATCACTTACACCGCTCTCACGGGGCAAAATCGACCCATCGGCAATAAAAGCTACCAGCTTATGTGCCCTCAACTGTGAGCGTAAGGCACAAGCAGTTTCAACACTTTGCAGGTGAGCTTCTAAGGCAGCCCTATCCACTTCCAGAGTGCTGCTGAAAATTCGCGGCAACTCCTCAAAAAACATCTCGGTAGCTTGATCTGGCAATGGCACCCGTCCCCGAGCGGGTAAACCCAGCCATAAGCGCAATTGCAGCCGTTGGTCAGCCAAAGTTACAGCTGTACGCTCTAATACAGCTTGACCAGGCTTAACCGTGCTGATATGTCCGGAGTTACCAGAGCCTCTGTTACCTAATACCGACTGAGCACAAGCCTGAACCAGTTGGCGGCTTAGAAAATCACATAGGGCTCGCCGTCGATCAGCTGTCACTAACCAACGCTGAGGCCAGCTTGACGGCAACTCACTCTCCAGCCGAATCCAACTAGGCGGTGCAAATGGATCTGACTGCACTCGGGTGACTACTAACTCAAAGCCTGGGAAGTAATAACAGCCTTTAAGCGTTCGATAACTACCGTAACTGCGGCTTAAGTGCTCCAAGCGGACACGAAGCTGCTCCATGCCACCTGAGGTTAATTTCTAGGAATAAAGACAAAAAAATTGTGGCCGACTTAAAGCCGCGCCACAGGAATGCTCAGTCTCGAACGAGAAACTCAGGCTTGCACTTGGGCCGCCGCAGCTTTCTCAAGCGCGTCCTTCGCTCCCTTAGGCAATCTCAGATCATCAGGATCAACGTAGTGGCAAACAGAATCATCTAAACAAATTAAGGCCCAGCCATTCTGATCAACATCCATCAGCATGTAGGGCGCTTCTAATACGAAGTATCCCTTATGGTTGCGGGTGTCGGGCTTGACGCGGACGTTGTCTGCGATCATGGGAACCGGCTCCTTATTGGACTATATATTTTGGCGAGTGGTCTATGTTTTCCAAGACTATCATTGCTTTTCCAAGACGCTCATTAAGCTTAGTTGAGCCTAGATTGAGTTCTGTAAAGCAACAGGGTTGGCCGTAAAGATTTAACAACACCTCTATCTTAGGGCTTAGCTTTCTTTGTCAAAGAGCCAGCTCTTAATCCGCAAAGCCGCCTTCCAATTAGGGCGACGGCGTAAACCCTCTTCAAGATTCTCAATAACTTCCTCAGCTAACTCAGGCACCATACGAACCGCTTGTTGCGCTACCTCAACGTGCTCACGCACTCCCTTACGTGATGTTTCTAACATCGCTAACGCTAAATTAACCCGAGATTGCACAGCAGTTCGGTTGAGCTTGACCGAGCGAACAGCCGCTTTATAAGCGGGTTCTGCTTTGTCATCCAATAAGTACAACCAAGCTAGGCAGGTCCAAGCTGCACTGTTGCTAGCATCGTGATCGCAGAGGGCTTTAAAGGTCGGGATTAAGTCTTTAGCAGGAGTACCAGATTTGTATTGCTCTAGAGCAGCGTCAAAAATCTGTTCTTGGCTTTGTTCTGGAGCTTGAGCGTCAGTCTGCTGAGTCATGAGTATTTAAACTGAGTTCACTACGGCACAAAAATGCCAGTCCTCAGAATAGCAGAACTGGCATTTCGTCAAATCAAAAGAGCAGCAAGTTTTAATAGGTATAAACCGCTAGCTCAACTTAAGCAGAGAAGGATTGCCCACAACTACAAGCATGCGCAGCATTGGGATTAATAAATTTAAAGCCGCCTCCAAGCATGGCGTCGCTGTAATCCAAAGTCATGCCATAGAGATAAAGCAAGCTTTTCTTGTCGCAGACAACCTGAAAGCCATCGTAGTCATAAATTTCATCCCGTTCGGTGGTGTTGCCTGGCTCCTCAAAGGTCATCGTGTAGGACAGCCCAGAGCAACCTCCACCTTTAACGCCCATACGCAGACATAGATCCCGCCCTTGCTTTTCACGTAAGCCGAGAATTTGCTGTAGGGCCGTATCGGTCATTTGGATGCCACGCGCCTGTGTAGCCTGAGTCATGGAGGGCTTTCCTACCGAATTTAGGACTGAAAAGGTTTTCTTTAGTCTATCAAGCGTGGATAGGGCTAAGTCTTACTCCCTAGTCCTATCTCCTAGCTAATCAGCCAGAACCCGATCCAAGGTAAAACACAGCTAGGTCAGCACAAGCACGGGAACAGCATGAACGGCTACATTCAAGACAACCAGTCAATTCTGCAGGTCAGTGGCAAGGATGCCCGCGATTTTTTACATCGCTTGCTGTCATGCAACATTTTCAAACTGCAAGCCGGACAGGTTGTTCCAGGAACGCTACTCAGAGCCAATGGCAAGCTAGTCGCCTACTTTCAGGTTTACGCTCTCGACAACAGCTTTGCCCTGGTCACGCCTACCAACTGTAGCGAGACACTCCACAGCAGCCTGGACCGACTGGTTTTCACCGAAGATATCAGTTTCGAGCAAGATGCTAACACCCTAGTTCTCGTCATCCTTAGCCCTGAAGCCGCCACACTTTTCTCCCTGAAGCCAGGTCAGCAGGAGCAGCAGTCATTCGGCGGTGTACAAGTGCGAGTAGGGGCCTTAACGACAGAGCGCCTTCAGCTTTGGGTACCTTCCAACGCACGAGATGCAGTAGAGACAGCTTTGCAAGAAGCGGGCCTCCAGCCTCTCACTGACGTCGACTATGCAACGTTCCGGATTCAGCGAGGCTTACCGGATTGGAGCTCGGAATTAGATGATTCAGTAGTTCCAACGGGTCTACGCTTGGATCAAGCCTTCGACCACCACAAAGGCTGCTACACCGGTCAAGAGGTCATCTCTAACATGACCTATGTCACCCACCCACCCCATCAGCTTTTTGGACTGAGAGTTGAGGGAACAGCTATTCCTGGGAGCAAAGCTCGCAAAGGCGACACCACTGTCGGAACACTGACCACCACCGCACCTGGTCTAGCCTTGCTTAGGGCTCGTTGGGAGAGGGTTCAACCAGGTGATCAAGTAGTAGTGAACTCAAATGAGCAGCTTTTAGAGGCTGAGGTTGTAGCGCTACCAATGCTCCATGAACATCATTGATCGACACGACTGGCCACTCACCGTTGAACAAGCTTTGCCTATCCAACAAGCTTTGCGCGGTGAGGTGATTACCGAGGATCAACTCGGAACTGTTCAATATGTCGCTGGGGTAGATGTAGGCTTCGAGGCTAACGGCTCAGTTACTCGCGCCGCTGTAGCAGTACTAAGTTTTCCCGATTTGCAGTTGCATGAACAAGCGATTGCCCGCCGTCCAACGACCTTTCCTTATGTACCAGGATTTCTATCTTTCCGTGAGGTACCAGCAGTGCTGGATGCTCTTATTCAACTCCGCAGGACGCCAGACCTGCTGCTGTGCGACGGCCAGGGGGTAGCTCACCCTCGCCGTTTGGGCATCGCCTGCCATCTAGGGTTGCTCACAGGCCTGCCTTCAATTGGTGTTGCTAAATCGAGGTTAGTTGGTACTCATGCAGAGGTCGAAGACCAACGAGGCGCATGGGTACCTCTATATCACCGCAACGAAACCATTGGAGCCGTTCTACGCACCCGTCCTAGAACCAAACCGCTATACATCTCCAGCGGGCATCGCGTGAGCTTACCTACAGCCATCGAATACGTCATGCATTGCACTACTAAGTACCGCTTGCCAGAGACAACCCGACATGCACACAAACTCGCTTCTGGCTAGAGCTAAGCGCAACGAGAGAAGTACGGATAACCGAACATTTGCTATAGGGGAAGCAACACCTTGCGCGATTGGGTGAGGGGTTGGTAGATTAGCAAAGCGGCGGTGAGGAAAGCGCAACCCGCTTCCCCCCCAGCAAACAGAACCTAGACAACAGAATAGTTTGAAAGCCAACGAGCACACAAGAACCTCGTCAAGGAAAAGAAAAGTGAGGCGGAGAGGACCTAAGGGTCTTCAAGGCCGAACTGGTTTCTGAGGCACTTCTGGTGCAACAGAAGCC
>NZ_JACJPL010000030.1 GCF_014696065.1 Leptolyngbya sp. FACHB-261
GAGTAGGTCAGCAGTTTTGATAGAAATCCTGGCAGCACGGTGGGCTTTCGACCCAATGCTTTCAAAGTTCCTTGAGCCACTTCTCCTGCGCTCAAGACCTTGCCCATCTTCATCCCCGCGCGATCGCCGAAACCACTGTTAGTGGGACCTGGTGCAGAGGCAATCACATCAACACCCTTGGATGCAAGTTCTACATGCAGGGCTTCCGCTAAGGTCTGCACATACGCTTTGCTCGCTGCATAGTTGGCAGCAAATGGCATCCCTTGAAACCCCACGAGCGAACTCATCAACACGATGCCGCCCCGCCGCTGCTGGGCAAACCGCTGCGAGAAGTGCCAAGTTAGCCCCAAGAGCGCTCGACAATTAACAGCCAGCATCTCCATCTCTTGTTCCAATCGGGAATTGAGAAACGCTCCTGATGTCCCAAACCCTGCCGCCGCTACCAGTAACCCCACATCCAAATCGTCGGTCTGCGCCACAAGGGTGCCCACGCTCATCTCCACTGCCAAACCCCTGACTACCAGGCGCACCTCAGTCCCATAGCGATCGCGTAAATCCTTCGCCATCTGCTCTAGAACAGCTTGGCTTCGCGCCACTAAGACGAGATTTAACCCTGCCTCAGCCAACCTCACAGCCATCTCACGCCCGATGCCAGATGATGCACCTGTGACGACAGCCCAAGACCCATATCGGGTTTTTAATCGATTTTGCAAATTCCCCATATAAATACTCTGGTCATTTTATTCAAAAAATTGAATACAACGACCAAGGTACACTTAGATCATGGACTCGTCAAGAATTATTCAGTCCTGAATCGCTGAACCCTTACTGTTATGGCTCTCAAGCACACAATCCTGGCTTTTTTATCGCATCAACCTCTGAGTGGCTATGAAGTAGCCAAAGAATTTACCGAAGGATTTGGAGGTTGTTTTTGGAAAGCGAGCCAACAGCAGGTGTACGCTGAACTCGCCAAGCTAGAGCAACAAGGTTGCGTCATCTACGAGGCAATTCCCCAAGCTGGACGTTTGGATAAGAAAATTTATTCCATCACTCCCGAAGGACACCAATCACTGATCGACTGGTTAACCCAACCCACAGAACCCACTGTCATCCGTGAGGATCTAGGTGTGATGGGATTAGCAGGACATCTCGTTCCAAATCAGGTGGTTTATCACGAAATCAAGCGCCGCCAAAAACTCCACAGGGAAATGGCACAACATTTAAAAAAAATGGATGAACATTTTGCCAAACATCTAGATTCGCTCGAACTCAAAGATCTCTATATGCACCTGATCATGCGTCGGGCGATTCGCTATCAAGAAGACTGGGTGGCATGGTGTGATGAATCACTTGCGGCAATCGATCGGGTTGTAAATCGTTAGAGGCTTAGAAAGCAGAACAAAAGGGCGATCGCTTCATCGGAGATCTCGAAAGGCGTTCCTAAAAGAGACTCTCAGGAAACCTGGCTCTGAGGACTGACAGATAAGTTTTCAACTACTGTCTCCGACCCAACTATGAAGTAGCCTAACGACCAAGTTGAGCGGCGACAGACAACACCGAAACAAAGCGAGAAGGTTCTAATTGCCGCTTCAACAACTCGTTAGCTGGCTGGCACTACCAACCGACAACTAACTCTTGAATTCTAGATTGGGCTTGACTAAGTCTCCGTTTCTGCGCGTCATCTCCCATATCTAAACCGTTTGCATGAATGAATTGGACATCAGTAACACCCACGACGACTTGGCAATCTTGGTGACTAACCAGTTCCGTTATGCGTTGCGGCGAATATTCGCCAATGACGTACTTAGCCATTGCATCACCAATGCCAGAGGTTGCATAGGTAATGCAGCCAAACCTGAATGGACAACGCAGAAAGTTTGAATGCATCTTCTTGACTAGCACTTCTCGTACTTAGTTCAATCGATATAACAACTTATTTTACAGAGTTTAGCTGTAGATCTCCGGGGTTCAGGTGGATCAACAAACGCTCTGCTGTAGATTTAACTCCATACTAGCGACTATACAGCAAGGCTGCTGTTAATCTCCCTCAATTCGAGTACATCTACAGCAAGATTTCGCAGATGCGCTCAGGTTATCTCAGTAGAACGCCCTTGTGTGAAAATGTGTTTTATATAAGGGTGCTATGAGTATGTTAATGAGTCGTATACTTAATCACTTCAGATCCATGCTTTTTGCTGACTATCTGCCCTGCCGATTTGAAACCTAACAGTCTTGAGCAGCAATTTCTATAACTTCGCACCGACAAACTAGCCCCTGGCAGAACGCTAGGGGCTGTTGAAAAAAGATGTTTATGCAAAGATAGAGGACGTAGTGATACTAGCAGCCAGACGCTCTAAGCGGACATCCGACTCAAACACCATCTCCTCGGGTCTATACAACATTGTTATCTTGTCTCCATCCACTTCCAGCGTGGTGGAAAACTTAATCGAACGTTGATCAGGAATGGTGAAAAGCCGATCTTTTCCTCTCGATAATTCTCGAATAAATACCTCAATTCCTTTATTGCGGTTAGATCGACGTTGATAAAACGATTGCAGCCGCCGCCAGAGTTTAGGAAAGATAGGTGGTATCTCTGAAAGATCAGGAGGGATATCTACTTGAAATCCATCGGTTGAGCGATCAGCAGACCAGATTTCTCGCTTGGCTGCTCGTGCCTCCTTAGTTGCAAACACCATTTCATCGCGCAACTCCTTATAAAGGGTTTCATAAAACATTGGGTAGACATGCCCCTCTAGAAGCAACCTGTAGTTGACGCTTTGACGCAGAAGGTCGGCTTGAAGTTCATCCCCTTTTCCATTGTTGTCCCAATCTGGTGGATCGCCAGTAAAGACAAAGCAAACAGGACGTCCATTACCGTCAGCATGGCTAGATAGGATATATCCGGGCAAGTTGGGGCGCTTGCCCCCGAGTAATTCAATATTCCGTTCAGTCGCGTTTGAGGAGAATGGTTGAACCGCCGCTTTCTCAAGAGCATCGATGCCTTCGTAGCGAAGCTGAACTTGTCCACCGCTCTTAAATTCAATTCGCCCCTCTAACTTATCAAACAGTTCATCATCCTCTGCCTGAAACCGAACTGAATCTCCATCAGGCTCTCCAGTGATTGGTTCAAAGGTCCCTTGAATCAGCACAAACGGCATAATCTTGTCCTTAATGTTGAAAAGTCCAATAGATCAACCAGCGATACAACTGGAACGCATCTAATCTAGTGCTACATTGACTGAAATACCTTGATTTTTCGTAAAATCTTGGTTAATTTCACGTTAAAGCAGCTACTTCTCAAAGTTTTGGAGTGTAGATGATTCAAGGTTTGGCAGTACTGTTTTGCGTCTATCTTGATTACTTTCCTAATATGTATAAAGGAACCTAATCTCACCAGTACCCTTGTGGGTACTCTTCCTGACCGACAATTCAGTAGATTAACCGCAAAAGCTAGAGGTGGATGGGAACACGAAACGAAGCAGGATGAAACACGCTCTACCTCATCTTTCAGTTTTAGCAAGGCGATGTTATAAGCCAGCTCTCGCACTTTTACCTTGACTTTCTTGACTTTTCCAGAACAATTTCTGACCGTTTTAACTGACCAACCTGTTCAGGGGCTATTGCTATTGACCGGCTGTTACTGGAACGGATTTTCCTGGCTGGCTTCTAAGCAAGTGCAACAATTGGACCCTTTCTTTGCCAGATGCTGTTTTTGGTGTCTCAGCAATTGCTTAAGGTCATCCTCACTCTCTTGAATTTCTAGTTTTTAAACCCCTGTCATACTCCATAGATGAACTCACTACCAGTCTTATAGCATCTGTTGCTTAATTTTGGAGAATTGGTATAAGCCATGACTGCAAACCTACGTCAACCATAGATAGGATCAGGTGGCTCGCCAAGTTCAGCTCACCCCCAAAAAAAGGAAACTAATACTGCAATGTGACGAGTTGTGGTCGTTCGTGGACAACCAGGGCAATCAACAATGGGTCTGGTTAGCTTTCGACGTGCACACCCGCAAGATCGTTGGGGTTTGTATTGGCACAGGCGATGAAAGGGCGGCCCGTCAGTTGTGAAATGCTTTACCTGCGGTCTACCACCAATGTGCTGTTGCCTACGCTGGCTTCTGGACAGTTTACTGCCTGCTTTTGCAAACCACCGACTGACTCAATGGATTCTGCACCGTTGGCTCAGGGGTAGTAGCAACCACCAGTCGGACTCACCTGCCAGCCCGTTGCTTCGGTGATGGGCCTGTCACTAGCTGGGTGTAGGGTCTGAGTGCTGCCATCCAACCTTTGGCTTCTGACTTCTCTAGCCGGATTGGTCTGTTGAGCAACAGTTAGCCTGCGCCGGTCTTGCCACTCGGCATTATCGTCTAACTGTTGCTCAGGGGTGGGAGGTAAGCCACCTCGACCCGTGATGGTGAAAGAGTTGCCCTGGTTGGCAGGACAGCCCTGCGCAACCAGGCGAGATACATCAACCACAGCCGTGGGCAGTTCGACTAAGCCAGAAGTGGGGTTAGTTGCTTCGACGTTGAGTTGGACAGTGCCATTTAAGGCTGAGTTAGCTCCTGTAGCGGTGATGTCGCTCAAAGCAGTGCCTTGGGAGCGAAACTGAATGCCAAACATGCCAGCCACACTAGTAATGACATTGCCGCCACGAGCGTTCACAGAATTGGCACGAATGTCACTATTTTCGTTAGGAATGGCGACAAGTGAGGACGTATTAATCGTGATGTTGCCACCATTTCCACTGCCACTAGCCGAGGCAGTGATTTGACTGTTGTTTCGCAGGAGCAAAAGATCTCGAACGTTGAGGTTGATGTTGCCACCTTCACCAGAGATGGTTTCTGCAGTGATGCTCCCTTGACTTTCTAGAACAATAGAGTTCACATTAACCCTCAGTGTCCCGCCATTGCCCGGTCCATCGTTCCGCACATCAATTACAGCACCATCTGTAACACTCAACCTTCCAGTGTTAATCGTCACGTCTCCAGAGCCTCCAGTTGGAACTGGAGGTAGTCCAAACAACTGCTGAAGGATTACATCTGTAAGCCTGGCAAAGGAGCCTATAGAACTAAGTCTATTCAATGAACCGCGTACTTGACCGCTTACTTCCACGGAAGAGGCATTCACAATCAAATTTCCAGCCCTACCGTCTGCTAAGGTCGCAGTATTAACGCTTCCTCCACTCCTCACTACTAATCTAGACGTGTTGATTGTCAAGCTAGCACCGGCACCAGCGTTCCCAGCGCCAGCACTCAAAATGCTGGGCTGACGAAAGATTGGTTCGACTCCGCTTACTTCTACAATTTCAGAAGCGTTTACCGTCACATTTCCTGAGTTGCCGGTTCCAGAGGGTCCAAAGCTTGTGGACACGAAGACTCCTCCATTCAGAATGGTCAACTGTCTCGTTGACACTGTAACGTTTCCGGCATTTCCAGAATTATAAGTGACAGCTGCGATATTGCTGGTAGCAAGAGGATTGACGGGTGAAACTCCAATTAATCGAACGGATTGAGAAGCATCTAAAGTCAAATCCCCTCCATTCCCGGAACTGAAAGTGTTAGCCATTATCTGTCCTCCATCCCGGACAGCCACCCTTTCAGCTGAAATGGTAATGCCCCCTCCGTTACCATTTCCCAAAGTTTGGCTAATCAAGTTGCTAGTAATCCTTGCATTTGGAGTAGTTCCACTCACTTCCAGAGATTCTGATGCATTCACACGAATCTCTCCCCCTGATTGGCTGCTCTGATTTTGAAGCAAAATGACTGAGCCATCCCGTAATGAGATGTAATTGCCTTGCAAGAAAATAGATCCAGGAGGCATGCCACTAGCATCAACTAAGGACCCTTGGAATAGCTGAATATCCTTGAAAGAGGGTACATTCCTGTAGTCTAGAATCCAACCGAAGGGCGCCGAACTGAGGCTAACGTAACCTTGCTCAACGCTACCTAACTCAATCCTTCCGCCCTCTGCCATTAGAGTACCGCCTTCTAAGGCAACATCACCTCCAACTAAGGCTAGCGTCTTACCAGAAGGTACCTGTAGACCCTGTGTTGTGCCCCTGATCAGGGGTGCGAAGACTGGATCTTGAGCAGTTAAACTGTGACCCTCGCCAACAACACGAATTCCTTTGGAATTCTGTCCAAATTGCAAACCAATAGGAACACTGATGGTTAAGAGTGGTACAGATTGGGGATTGGTGGCGCTGTACTGAAAATTATCAGCAAAATTGATGCTGTTAGCGGTACTGGCCATAAAGGAACCGCCAATGTTGAGCGACGCATTGGGACCAAACAGAATGCCATTCGGGTTGAGCAAAAACAGATTGGCAGTGCCATTTGCCCGAATCAAACCGTCAATATTTGAGATTGCTCTACCTGTGACGCGGCTGAAAATGTTTTGCACATCGGCTGCATTGTTGAAGTAGGCAGAGCCGCCAGTAGAAACAGAAAACTGCTGAAAGCTATGGAACAGATTGCCCCCCCGCCTTGCCCCACCATCAATCTGAAAATTGGGATTGCCTGAAACCTGTGATCGCTCTCTCGCAGACAGCGTGCTATCAGGCACGACTTGTGCAGCGATTGATTGAGCGCAAAGCAACGCACTCAGGGTGCTACCAGTCAAAAACCATGCGCTCAAATACCACTGGTTCATTTTGCTATCTCAGCCCCTGGAGTGATACAGACAGGATAATTCCTTTGGGCTTAGTTAGAAGAGAAACTGCAAGTTAATTCGATTCGCCTTCCTAAAACTTCTATAGACCCAGCGTTAATGTCTAGGTCTATACAGCATCAAAATAATAAACCTTTTACGGAATAGGAGTAAGTGAGTAGACTGAAATCTGAGTAGTCGTGGTAGGTAGAGTGCCTTAACTCCACGACTGGCCTCGACAGAGCTTTGTCATCGAACCGCTTGATGAAGCCCTCAGCGGACTCTCCACTTGCTGCCTCGCTTCGAGAGCTGCCTGCAAGCAGCTAGCCTCTTTCCAGCCATCGGCGTAACGAGCACCAGGGGCAGGATGCAAGCACAACCTCGCTGACGTCAATGGCAAACTCTTCTTCTCCGACAGGCAGCATTCTATTGAGGATTGAGGTCGAACTTTCCTCCTTGTTCGTTAGAAAACTCAGTTTTCAGAGGCAACCAAACTAAGAATGTACTGCCTCGACCCGGCACTGAAGTGAACAAGACACCCCCTCCATGCAGCTCCGCTAATGACCGGGTTAAAGCCAATCCCAAGCCGGTACCACCATACACGCGGCTTATTTCTCCATTAACTTGCTGAAAGGTTTGAAATAGCAAATGGTGTTTTTCAGTAGGGATGCCAATACCTGTATCACTAACTGATAGCACTAGGAAGTAGGGAGTTTGCTTGACCATTGTTTCAGGAATTGCCTGAACTTCCAATTCTTGCAGTGACGCTCGTCGTGAACTTAGTGTAATGGTGCTCCTCTTAGGCGAAAATTTCACCGCGTTGGACAGATAATTTAATAACATCTGTACCACACGCTGTCGGTCCATTTCCAGGGTTTTCTCTTCTGCAACATTGCCCAAAACTAGATGACTACCCTAACTTCTGGGCGGCTTATGCGGCAATTTTTCGAAGCAAGCGACATCGGGTAGTGGGCAAAGAGATCGGCAAGACCCGCTACATTGAGCGATCCAACAACACACTCAGACAACGAGTATCTCATTTAGTGCGGAAAGCCTTATCGTTTTCTAAGTCCCTGGAGAATCACATCAGTGCCATCTGGTATTTCATCCACCACTACAATTCATCGCTACCTCTTTAGCACTACCTCAGTTTTTAACAGAAAAATATCAATTACTAATAGAATTATTTCTCAAGATTCTCATCAAACTAAATGGCTATCCTTAACATCTAAATTCCACTAAACAATTCTAATTCAGGGAATGAAATGCAGAGGGAATTTCTAAGTTTTTGTAATTATAGGCAACCCATTCAGATACCTGTTTTAGGGGAACTGGATTGAGCCGATAGAGCCGCTGCCGTCCCGACTTCTGCCGACTAACGAGCCCTGCGCTGCACAGAATTTGCAGATGCTGAGAAATGGGCAGGCGGCAACATCTCAAAGGGCTCGGCAAGTTGTACTTTGCTTCGAAATGCCAACATAATCCCCAGCGGGGTGGCTGAGCCATCAGTGAGAGATAGAGATTCCTAGGTTCTACTGGCGTTCAATCTCAAGTCATATTCTTTGGAAAGAAGAAGGTACCCGTATAGGGTACTGCCATGGAGTAATGCTTCTTTATAGAGTGAAGGCGGTTCGGTTAAATCCACCTCACAAAGGAGATCAAACGTGGCTACTAAATTTAGAGTCGCCCAACTGGACGATGAATCTAATTTCATGCAGTCCTCATTAGGTAATGGCTTTACGAATCAATCCTCTGAAGTTCGAACTGGTAACGATTCGAGTCCTAACGATGAAGTTGCCGATGAGGTTATCGATGAGGTTATCGGCAGTGGTCTTGCTGAAGCGGAGCCTCTTGGTGCTGGTGAGGAGTTAAGTGAGACAGAATTAGACGATCACAAATCTGTCAGTAATCCCCCCGTCTCCCGTGCCCCTGGTACCAAAGGCAAAGGTGGGGAAGTAGATGAAACTGACGATACCGAGTCCCAGTATGAGTTAGTAGAAGGTTGGGACGAAAGCCAACTCATTGAGACGATAGAGGAAGGCGAACCTCTGATTGAAGCCTTCTATGCTGATACGGAAGCTGAGGAATTCTTTCCAGCTTTTGGGGCAGCTTTAGTGCCGTTGGCGAAGGCCGTTCTGCCAGCCTTGGCAGCTGCTGTAGTCAAACAGGGGGCTGGCAGTCTCAACCCTAGGCTTCGGAAGCTCCTAGCGCAATTCAGCAAATTGGGCATTAAACCCATGAAGCGGATGAAGCGTCAGGAGTCCGACATTGAGTCGGATGACTTAGTAGAACTCGATGAAACTGCACTCACCGTGCTTGAACAGCAACTAGAAGCGCTGGAGGTTGTAATTGGTCGGGACGATCGAATTCGCATCCCCAACACTAAGGCAGCTCCGTGGAACAAAATCTGCCATTTGAAGATTCAAAGCGCTACTGGCAGCTCCTTGCTCGGCACAGGCTTCTTTATTGGTCCGCGCACCATCGTAACGGCTGGGCACTGTGTCTTTATTCACAATCAGGGTGGCTGGGCACGTCAGATCACCGTTACGCCGGGGCGTAATGGCACAGAAGCACCTTTTAAGTCGTACACAGCGACATCCTTCAGCTCCGTGAGAGGTTGGACGGAGAAGAAATCGAGGAACCATGACTACGGAGTGATTCAGCTGCCGAAAAACGCAGCGGTTCCTGTGGAAATCGGTGCTTTCGGCTTTGCCAACTACCCCAACAAAATCTTGCTGAACAAGCGGCTCAACCTGGCAGGGTACCCCGGGGACAAACCGGCTGGGACCCTGTGGTTCCACGGCAGTAAAGCCAAAGCAGTTCGCACTCGCGTGATCGAGTATCTCACCGACACCGTGGGAGGGCAGAGCGGCTCGCCTGTCTGGATTCGGGGTCAGGGAACGAATGGCCAACGGATCGCTGTCGGTATCCACACGAACGGGGCACGGACTGGCAACTCGGCCACTCGGATCACGAAGCCAGTGTTCGATAATCTCAAGCGCTGGCGCGCGGAGGGTAGTAAGCCCTAAGTCTAACGGCTAGCAGTAGAGGGGAGCCGAGGGTACTTGCTGCTCTTCGGCTTCCTTTCCTGGTTAAATGCAAACGTTAGAGCTTGTTACTAATCCTAGGAGTACATCACATGAGTTTTACAGGAGCTATCAAAGGACGGGTTAGGAATGCTAATGATGTTCCGATGGAAGATGTCAACATCGTGATTGTGGCTGGTCCAAACCACCCAGATATTGCTGCAGTTACGGGGTGGGATGGGATCTTTGTTTTCAGCGGGCTTCAACCAGGCAACTACGTGATTAGAGCTTATTCCAGTAATAGGATAAGCGATGACATCCCGGTTCGCATTGTTGCTTGGAAGACTGCTTTTGTTGACATCTGGTTGGAAACAGATATCGTTGACGAAGAGGCTAATGTGGTCGATGAGATATAAGAAAGTAGGACAGGTTGGAGCTGCAAGCACAATAAACCTATTGCGGAATAGGAGTAAGTAAGTAGAGTGAAATCTGAGTAGTCGTGGTAGGATGCCCCAACTCCATGATTGACCTCGACAGAGCCTTGTCCTCGAACCTCTTGATGAAGGCTCTCACTGAACTCTCACCCACCGAGTGCCAACACTTGCTGCCTCGCTTCGAAACCTGCCTATAAGCAGCTCGTCTCTCTCCAGACCATCAGCGTCAACGAGCGCCAGGGGGCAGGATGCAAGCACACCCTCGCTGACGCCAATGGCAAACTCTTCTTCAGCTTGTTCTACCTCAAGGGCTATCTCACCTTCAACTTGGCTGGCTTTTTCTTAGGCGTCAACCGTTCTCAATGCCATCGCTGGCAGCATCAACTGCTGCCCATCCTCGAACAAGCCTTAGGCCAAGAACTGGTACTGCCTCAGCGTAAGATTAGGAGCGTTGCGGAGTTCGTGCAGCTGCTCCCAGAAGTCAAAGATAGGCGGTGGATGGCACAGAATGCCCTATCCAGCACCCCAAGCATCAAGACCGACAACAGGTCAACTATTCAGGCAACAAGAAGTGATACACGAAGAAGAACCTGGTGATCAGGGATGGGCAAAAGGTGCTGATGCTGAGCGCAACAGAAGCGGGAAGCGGCACGACTACCAAGTGTTTAGGTACTCAGGCTTAGGTCATTGTCTTGCGGATGAGGTTTACCTGTGGGTGGGCTTAGGCTTTCAAGGGATATGCGACCACTACCCCCAGTTACAAGTGGTCATTCCTCACAAGAAGTTGATTGCCTGCAGCTTGTGGAACTACCACCTGAAGTTGGCAAGGTAGATCAATTTGAACCAATGCGTTTTAAAGCTCCACTCAACAATTTCCTACTATTTTGCAATCCCTCTATTATTTATCTGTAGTTTTGTAGGCGTATAAGCTATAGCAACCAAACAGCTTTCGCTAGGATTTAGCCAAAGCTGTTTGGTTGCTATAACAGGCAAGAAGTTATCGTAAAACTCGGTAGAAAAGCTTAATCTTGCTCGGCCCACCGCTGTGAATGGATAACGTCTATCTCTAGAGAGATAGACGTCCCGTCATATCTAGCCAAAAGTGGTAGATATAAAGCTCTTTATACCTGTCGTCGCAATGACCCTTAAGGTAAAACGGCTAAATGCAGAACAACCCAAGATCGGCAAGCTTGTTCGAGAACTGAGGCAAGCGATGAACCTATCTCAGGAGAAGTTTGCCGATGCCATCGGAATGACTTTTCCTAGCATTAATCGTTGGGAGAATGGACACGCGATTCCCTCCCCTCTGGCACTTCAGCAGATTGACACCTTACTGAAGCAGTTGGGCGAGCGCGGTGAAGCCCTGCGCACCAAGTATTTTCCAGAAGGTGAGCCAAAATCATGACCTCAGCGCAACCAAGGGCGATCGCTAGAGACTTTTTTGTTGGGGGCGGCGAAATGGCGGCGTTGATGGGTTCGCTGGACTGGTCAAAAACTCCGTTGGGTCTAATTGAAACCTGGTCTCCCAGCCTACGAACTGCCCTCAGCATTTGCCTCAACTCCCGCTTTCCAATGGTGATTTGGTGGGGGAAGGAATTGGTGTTGCTTTACAACGATGCTTGGCGACCGATCCTGGGAAGCAAACACCCTAACTCATTGGGAAAGCCTGGTCAGCAGGTTTGGGCGGAGATCTGGGACATCATTGGTGCACAGCTTAACAGTGTCCTTGAGACAGGCGAAGCAACCTGGTCAGAGGATATGTTGCTGCTGGTGGACCGCTTTGGTTATACAGAAGAAGCATACTTCACCTATTCTTATAGCCCTATCTTCTTAGAAACAGGAGCGATAGGAGGCGCGTTTACGGCAGTTACTGAAACAACCCAGCGAGTCATTGGGGAGCGACAGCTCCGTAGCCTACGAGAACTGGCAGCAAAGACCGCAGAGGTAAAGGCAGTTAAAGAGACCTGTCGCATTGCCTGTGAAACGCTGACCAGTAATCCTTACGACATTCCCTTTGCACTTCTGTACTTGATTGAGGATGAAGGGAAACATGCCCGCCTGGTTGGAACCACGGGTATCAAAGCTGAAACATCCGCCAGTCCTGCACAGGTTGATTTAACTCAGGACACTGATCACTGGGAACTATCTCAAGTCCAGAAAACAGCCGAAGCGGTGTTGATCAACGACTTAACGACCCGATTCGGAGGGTTGCCGGGTGGCACTTGGCAGGAACCCGCCCGCAGCGCGATTGTTCTACCCATTGCTCAATCGGGGCAAAAACAACAGTTAGCCGGATTCCTGGTACTCGGCATTAGCCCTCGACGCGAATTTGATGATAAATATCGAGGCTTTTTTGACTTGGTGACCAGCCATGTGGCAACAGCGATTGCCGATGCCTCTGCTTATGAAGAGGAGCGAAAGCGAGCCGACGCTCTGGCAGAACTGGATCGTGCCAAAACAGTTTTCTTTAGCAATGTCAGCCATGAATTCCGCACCCCACTCACCTTAATGCTGGGGCCGTTAGAAGACTTGTTGAGCCAGCACTTAGAATTTCTGACAACTAATGAGCGAGAACAGCTACAAACGGTGCACCGCAATTCATTGCGTCTACTGAAGCTGGTTAATACCCTGCTTGATTTCTCTCGCATTGAAGCTGGGCGTAGCCAGGCAGTTTACGAGCCGACTGATTTAGGCAGATTTACTGAAGAGCTCGCCAGTGTATTTCGCTCTGCAATCGAGCGGGCAGGTATGCAGCTGGTGGTGAACTGTCCTCCCCTCGCAGAGCCTGTCTATATTGACCGGGAAATGTGGGAGAAGATCGTGTTGAATCTTCTCTCTAATGCCTTCAAATTTACCTTTGAGGGTGAAATCACCGTGGCATTACACTGGGCGGAAGCTCAGGTTGAACTAGTGGTAAAAGATACAGGCACGGGTATTTCAGTAGATGAGATTCCCCATCTATTTAAACGGTTTCACCGAGTACCTGGAGCACGCGGACGCATCTACGAGGGATCTGGTATTGGTCTATCCCTTGTACAGGAATTAGTCAAACTGCACGGCGGTGAGATTAAGGTTACGAGCGTTGTAGGCCAGGGCACCTGCTTTACCGTGTCTATTGCAACCGGAACTGAACATCTTCCGCCGGAGCGCATTAGTGCAACTCCAACCCTTGCTTCTACACCAACTGGCGTGGCTTCTTATCTTGAAGAAGTGCTGCGCTGGTTTCCAGAAGGTAGGAGTGGGGAATTGGAAGTGCAGAGTGAAGCACTAGGACCTGATCCCAAAAACAATTCTCCCCGTTCTTTGCCTTCTGCCCGTATTCTCTTGGCAGACGACAATGTTGACATGCGGGGCTATGTAAAACGTCTGTTGAGCCAACAGTATCAAGTAGAAGCAGTTGGAGATGGTGCTGCGGCTTTAGCAGCAGCTCAACAGCAACGCCCCGACCTCATTCTGACAGACGTGATGATGCCCCAACTGGACGGCTTTGGTTTGTTGCGTGAACTACGCAATCAGCCGTCAACCAGGGACATTCCTATTATTCTGCTTTCTGCTCGTGCAGGTGAGGAAGCTCGGATCGAAGGATTGACAGCTGGAGCCGACGATTATTTGATCAAACCCTTTTCTGCTCGTGAGTTGTTGGCAAGAGTGGAAGCAAGCTTGAAGCTTGCTTCCTTACGACGAGAAACAACCCAACAAGAGCAGGCGCTACGGCTAGAAGCAGAAGTTGCCCAACAGAGTGTAGAAACGATTCTGTCGAGCATTAATGATGGTTTCTTGGTCCTCGATCACAACTGGTGTTACACCTACACCAATGATCGCAACTGCGAAATTATCGGAATGCCACGCAGTGAGGTGCTAGGCAAGAATATTTGGGAGTTATTTCCTGATCTAGTTGGCACTGAAGCTTATGTGAATTTTCAGCAGTCAATGGCAGAACAAACCGCAGTTCAGTTTGAGTATTTCTATCCCACTTGGAATCGTTGGTTTGAGAATCGTGTCTACCCTTCTCCCAATGCACTAACGGTTTTTGTTGCTGATATCACGGATCGTAAGCAAATTGAAGAGAATCTCCAACAAACCAACCAAACTCTAAGAACGCTGATCGAAGCATCGCCTTTAGCGATCGTTGTCATCCAACCTGCCTGTATTGTGCAGCTCTGGAACCCTGCAGCTGAGCAGCTATTTGGCTGGAGTGAAGCGGAGGTTTTAGGTTTGCCCATCCCTATCGTTCCGGAAGAGAAACGAGAGGAGTGTCAACAGGTGCGGGAAGCGGTTGCCAAGGGAGAAACCTTTTTTGGCGTCGAAACCTACCGTAAAAAACGGGATGGCTCAGCTGTCATTGTCAATATTTCAGCAGCACCACTTTATGGTGACGACGGCAGCGTCAACCAAATCCTGCTCATTTTTCAGGACATCACAGAGCAGCAGCAGGCACAGGAAATTGTACGGCAGCAAAGAGAGCAGTTGCAGCTTTTTGTGCAGCATGTTCCAGTAGAAGTTGCCATGTTTGATCAAGATATGCGCTACCTCTACGTCAGCAATCGCTGGCTTACAAGTTATGGTTTCAGCGGGCAGAATATCATCGGTCGATCACACTACGATGTGTTCCCGAATATGCCGCAGCAATGGAAAGACGTTCATCAACGCTGTTTAGCAGGAGCGGTGGAGGAGTGCAGCGAAGCTCCATTCTCCCATGCCAGTGGATTTGACTGGATACATTGGGAGATTCGCCCCTGGTACACAAGCACCAACCAGATCGGTGGCATCATCATCTTTTCCGAGGTGATTACCCAGCGCAAACAGGCAGAAGAAGCCTTGCGCCGGAGTGAAGAGCAGTTCCGCAACATGGCAGATAATGCCCCCTTCATGGTCTGGGTGACAGATCCTACCGGCTGCTGCACCTACCTCAGCCAAAGCTGGTACGACTTTACAGGGCAGACCGAAGAATCAGGTCTAGGCTTTGGGTGGTTAGATCTCACCCATCCAGACGATCGTGAGCATGCTGAGCGTACATTCTTAGCAGCAAATGAGCGTAAGGAGGCTTTCCGTCTAGAGTATCGCTTACGGCGCAAAGACGGCGAGTACATTTGGGCAATCGATGCTGCTAGCCCCTGGTTTGGAGGAGATGGTCAATTCAAAGGCTATGTCGGTTCCGTTGTTGACATTAGCGAGCGCAAATGTGCAGAAGAGGCATTGCGTTATGCTAATGAACGCTTCGAGTATGCGGCAGCAGCTGTTAATTGCCTGATTTATGACTGGGATATTGAGCAGGATTTCGTTGAACGAACTGAAGGTTTAACTCGAATCCTGGGTTATATCTTCGAGGAAGCCGAACCCACTGGAGCTTGGTGGTGTGAGCGAGTGCATCCAGAGGATTTGCCGCGTGTGCAGGCTGAGGCAGCAGTCGTCTTAGCAACCAGAGATCGCTACACCGCCGAGTACCGAGTTCTCAATAAAGACAATCAGTATATCCATGTTGTGGACCACGGAATTGTCGTTTCGCGAGCTGCGAATGGCAGTCCCACTCGTGTCATTGGTAGCACGGTTGATGTCGATGATCGTAAACGAGCAGAAGCCGAACGCGAACAACTTCTTGCTCGTGAACAAGCTGCCCGTGAACAAGCTGAGAGGTCAAACCGCATCAAGGATGAGTTCTTAGCGGTGCTGTCGCATGAGTTGCGTTCGCCCCTGAATCCGATTCTCGGCTGGTCAAAGTTGCTCCAGGACAACAAGCTTGATGAGGCAAAAACAAAGTATGCCTTAAAAACCATTGAGCGAAATGCCAAGCTGCAATCTGAACTGATTGAAGACCTCCTGGATGTTTCTCGCATTCTGCAAGGGAAACTCAACCTGAACGTTAGCTCGGTTAATTTGGCATCGACCATCAAAGCCGCAATCGAAACGGTGCGTTTAGCAGCAGAGGCCAAGTCAATCAAGGTCGAGGCCAACTTTGCGCCGCAAGAAGTACAAGTTTTGGGAGATTCAACCCGCTTACAGCAAGTGATGTGGAATCTACTTTCCAATGCAGTTAAATTCACTCCAGCCAACGGGCAAGTTGCAGTGCGCTTAGAGCAAGTTAGCAACGAGGCTCAGATTACTGTTAGTGACACGGGTAAGGGCATTCACTCTGACTTCCTACCCCATGTGTTTGACTACTTTCAGCAGGAAGATGGGAAGACCACGCGCAAGTTTGGCGGCTTGGGATTAGGACTGGCAATCGTGCGTCACTTGGTCGAATTGCATGGGGGTACAGTTTGGGCAGAGAGCCAAGGGGAAGGGTTGGGAGCGACCTTTACCGTCAGACTGCCACTCATGCCCATTCAGTTAACCGGAAGCCGAGACTACGAATCATCCAAATTACCCCTTGATTTGGCCGGTATTCAAGTTTTAGTGGTGGATGATGAAACGGATTCACGAGAGTTCGTTGCTTTTGTATTGGAGCAGGCTGGGGCAAATGTGGTTACAGCCAGTTCGGCAGGGGAAGCATTTGCAGCATTAACTCGGTTGCAACCAGACATCCTATTAAGCGACATTGGCATGCCGGAAATAGATGGTTACACACTGATGCAGCAGGTCAGAGCCTTGCCATTAGAACAGGGAGGGCAACTCCCAGCGATCGCTCTGACTGCCTACGCGGGAGATTTTAATCAGCAGCAAGCGATTGCATCAGGGTTTCAGATGCATATTGCCAAGCCTGTGGAACCAGACGAACTGGTTAGGGCAGTCACTAATCTGATTCAGGGTACTGGGTAAAGCTTCCATTAACCATCTACCACTCCATTTCCAAGCCCACTGTAGCCACTGCCCTACCAATTGATATGTCTGACGTGCTGCCTCAAAATCCCTTGACCATACCCGTGCCCCTCAACGAAAGCGAACGGTTAGCAGCACTTTATCGCTACAACATTCTCGACACACCACCCGAAGCAGCATTCGACCGCATCACCGCCTTAGCTGCCCGTCTGTTTGGAATGCCAATCGCCCTAGTTTCCCTGATTGATGAGTCGCGCGGTTGGTTCAAATCGGCTTATGGCATTGACCTAAAAGAAGTGCAGCGGGATGCCACCATTTGCAGCTTAGCGCTGTTGTCCAGTGAGGTTTTAGTCATTCCCGATACCCGCCAAGACTATCGCCTCACCTGTAACCCATTTGTGCAAAATGAACCAGGTCTACGATTTTATGCAGGTGCACCATTGCTGACCCGAGATGGCTTTAATCTGGGCACCCTTTGTCTGCTTGATACAAAACCACGCGATGCGCTGACCGATGAGCAACAGGAAGTTTTGTCAGATCTTGCAGCAATGGTGGTGGATGAACTAGAGCTACGATTGGCAGCCCGCAGAGTTGCTCAGATTGATAGAGCTTTACTACAGGTAACCCAAGGTGTTGCTGCAGCAATAGGTGAAGCCTTTTTTTCTGCCCTAGTGCAACACTTCACCCAAACCTTAGGAGTTGACTACACATACATTGGTTTGGTGAGCGGGGACCATCAAGAGTCGATTAGAACGATTGCCGCCTGTGCTAAAGGGCAAATCATCGACAACTTTGAATACCTATTGCAGGATACTCCGTGTCGGGAGATCATCCAAAACCGAAAACTGTGTTCTTATCCCAAGGGAGTCCAGGCGCAATTTCCCAATGCACCACTGCTAGAGCCTCTGAATGTGGAAAGCTATGTAGCGATTCCGTTTTTTGACTCAATAGGTACACCCCTCGGTTTGTTGGGGGTCATGGATGGCAAACCCTTAGAAAATATCCAGCTTGCAGAGTCTTTACTGACCATCTTTGCCCTGCGGATTGCCACCGAACTAGAGCGCCAGCAAACTGAAGCCGCACGGCAACAAGCGCAGCATGAGTTGGAGCGTCTGGTGCAACAACGAACGGCTGAATTATCCCGAGCAAACGAACTCCTTCACTTAGAAATTGCTGAACGCCAGCAAACCGAAGTCACCCTACAAAGAGAACAGGAGACGCTGAAGGTATTGCTAGATAACGTGCAAGCAGGGATTGTCGCCTGTAACGCTGAAGGAACCTTAACTCTATTCAACCAAGCGGCACGAGAATTTCATGGATTACCGGAGCAACCGCCACCCACAGAGCAGTGGGCAACCCACTATGACCTATATCTGCCTGATGGTAAAACACGAATGCCGAAGGAGGAGATCCCCCTGTTTCGAGCATTACAGGGAGAGACGGTTGACAACGTTGAGATGGTGATTGTTCCCAAGCAGGGCACAGCGCAAACTCTGCTCGCAAGTGGACAGACGATCCTTGATGCTCAGGGCAAAAAACAGGGCGCAGTCATCGTGATGCATGACATCACCGAACGCAAACGGGCTGAGGAGGAACGGGCGCAATTGGTGCGCGAGCAAGCTGCTCGGGCCATGGCTGAAGTATCCCAGCAACAGGCAGCCTTTTTGGCAGAGGTCAGTTCTGTGCTGGCTTCTTCACTGGAGTATGAGCAAACCCTGCAAAGCGTTGCCAATTTAGCCGTTCCCTATTTTGCAGACTGGTGCTCTGTAGATTTGCTCAATGATGATTGCAGCATCAGTCGGGTTGCTGTGGGGCATTCGGACCCCGAAAAAGTGAAGCTGGGGTGGGAAGTTGCTCAACGCTATCCCAGGCATCTGAGTGACGGGGATGGGATCTCGAAGGTGATGCAAACCGGGCAGAGTGAAATTGTCCCTGAAATTACCGATGAGCAGTTAGTGGCATCTGTTCCAGATCCTGGATACTTACAAATCCTACGAGGGTTAGGCTTAAAGTCTTGCATTGTGGCTCCTTTAAAGGCACGGGGACGAGTGCTAGGCAGTATCTCCTTTGTCTTTTCGGAATCTAATCGTCACTACAGCTTGGTTAACCTGGATTTGGCTGAGGAGCTGGCACGTTGTGCTGCGGTCGCCATTGACAATGCCCGCCTCTATCACATGGCTCAACAGGCAAAGCAAGCTGCCGAAACAGCCGCTGAGCGCACGGCTCGTTTACAAACAGTGACAGCTGCCCTTTCAGAATCCCTTACCCCTAAGCAAGTTGCAGGTGTAATCGTGGAACAGAGCATGGCAGCTTTAGAGGCTACGGCTGCCCTAGTGGTTTTAGTGAGTGCAGATAGGACGGAACTAGAAATTGTCAAATCGATCGGTTATCAAGCAGACCTAGTAGAGTCTTGGCGCAGGTTTTCGATCAATGTTGATGTCCCACTGGCAGAAGCTGTCCGAACGGGGGAGCCTCAGTGGATGGAAACATTGGCAAACCGAATTGCTTGCTATCCTCATCTCGCTCATATCTACAGCCGATACGATTTCGACTCCTGGATGTCGCTTCCTTTAGTTGTGGAAGGCAAATCTGTGGGCGGCATGCTGCTCAGTTTTAAGGAGTTCAAGCAACTGAGCCAGGATGAGCGCGAGTTTATTCTTGCCCTTAGCCGCCAGTGCGCTCAGGCAATTTCCCGGGCCCAATCCTATGAGGCAGAACGCAATGCAAGAGCCGAGGCAGAACAGGCCAACCGGGTGAAGGATGAATTTTTAGCGGTGCTGTCCCATGAGTTGCGCACGCCGCTCAACCCCATCTTGGGCTGGTCAAAGCTCCTGCAAAACCAGAAGCACGATAATGCTACCTTGACTCGTGGTTTGCAAACGATCGAGCGCAACGCCAAATTGCAAACTCAACTGATTGAAGATTTATTGGATGTCTCCCGAATTCTGCGGGGCAAACTCAGTCTCAATGTGGCTCCCGTAGATCTAAAGCCCACCCTTGAAGCCGCAATGGAAACAGTGCGTCTGGCAGCAGAAGCGAAGGCAATTCAGATTCAAACCCAACTAAACCCAACTGTGGGGTGCGTCTCAGGGGATGCCGATCGCTTACAGCAAGTTGTTTGGAATCTACTCTCCAATGCTGTCAAGTTCACACCACGGGGTGGACAAGTGCAAATTACCTTAGAGCAGATTGATTCTCAAGCGCAGATTCAAGTTAGTGATACCGGAAAGGGCATTACACCAGAATTTCTTCCTTATATCTTTGAGCGCTTTCGCCAAGCCGATAGTAAAACCACCCGTGAGTTTGGTGGCTTAGGGTTAGGATTAGCGATCGTGCGGCAACTGGTTGAACTGCATGGCGGTACAGTTCAGGTCGACAGCGCTGGTGAAGGACAGGGCACAACGTTCACAGTCAGACTACCGCTACTCCCGGGTAAGGTCAAAAACGTGAAGGATGAAAAAGATAATCTTCAGTCTCTCGCCTCCAGGGCGAATCCTTTACAAGGTGTTCGAATTTTGGTTGTGGATGATGAAACGGATGCTCGTGAATTGCTGGTTTTTGTACTGGAACAGGCTGGAGCAATCGTCGCTGAAGTTACCTCTGTAGCCGAAGCACTCCAAACGTTTGAGCAGACAAACTTTGATCTGCTAATCAGTGACATCGGGATGCCAGAGATGGATGGTTACATGCTGATGAAACAGGTGCGGGCTTTAGAAGCAGAAGCTAAGAAAATTCCAGCCATTGCACTGACAGCCTACGCTGGAGACTTCAACCAACAACAAGCCTTGCAAGCAGGATTTCAGAAGCATATTTCTAAACCTGTAGAGCCTTCTGTACTAATTACTAACATTACAGCTCTGATTAATCGGTGACTGTAGCAAGCTAATCTGAGCACTACAAACCTGGTGACTAAAGCCGTGTCGCCCCTGTAGACTCAGAGACCCTGCAGGTGAGTTTAGATCTGGTCTGCGTGAGCAGAATGCTCAGATTCAGGTGCTTGAACTTAGCCGGAGCCACGAGCGCCGTCTGTAAAACCTAGAACAGGACCAAGGCTGATGAAGTTGTAGGCAGAGTGAAAAAGTGGAACGGCAGTGGCTGACGTCTCGACAATCAATTGTGGTGGCTGCGGGAATCGCTCAGTCTCTTCAGCATTTTGCTATATTCTTGCCGAGCTGCCTGAAGTTCCTTACGGGTCTGTTGAAGCTCTAAACGCAGGTCCACCAATTCCTCCCGGGCGTGCAGAAGCTCCTGATGCATGTCTTGGATCTCCTGGCTGACCTCACTGTATTCAGATTGAAGCAGCCTGACCAGTTCTGGTTGCACCCCCTTTTCTTTATAGCTTCTCTCCAACGTTTTTCTGGATCCAACCGCTTCTGTCAATTCCACCTGTAACCAGCCTTTCCACTTGATACCCTCACCTATAAAATGAGAGGCATCTTCGCCTTAAGCATCCACCTCTAGGGCGAGACGCACAGGAAGCAGGCAAACCTCGCTAGGCTTGCAAAAGACCAAAGAATCAGGAACAATCACCCATCAGAGGTTAAGCATTTACCCTTAGGGAGGCAAACCAGGTGATTTCAAGACAGTTCTCCCCTCGCAGGAGTAGCAATTAGTGGAGGAGCGCCCGCTCATATTGTTGGTTGAAGATCAGGAGGACAACCAACAGCTGCTCGCATTCATCTTGGAAAGCTTAGGATTCTCCTACGTTATTGCTGCTAACGGCGCTATAGCCCTAGAGCTAGCTCAGCAGCAGCCACTAGACCTAATTCTGCTTGATATTGCCATTCCGGAAATAGATGGGTTGGAGGTTGTGCGACAGCTCAAGGCGGATTCGAAAACCTCTACTATTCCAGTAGTCGCGGTTACAGCAATGGCAATGGTGGGAGATAGAGACCGTATACTTGCCGCTGGCTTTGACGCCTATGTGAGCAAGCCCTACATACTGGACGACATAGAGGAAATCACCACACGCTATTTGGGTATACCTGATGCCATTAAATACTGACCACTCTCCAGCAAAGCGTTAATTCTTGTAAAGGTGCAATTAAGAACCCCCTAGCTGTGCTGCTAGGGGAAAGACAAAGTTCCTTATAGAGGATACATTAACCCTGGCTCCTTTTGGCAAAATACTAGGAACCATCATAAAGCGCAACTTATGGGTGCTACCTCAGGACTTATCAAGCCCGGCACTCTCGAGGTTTTTAGCTCCCTTTCCAATTTGTGCAAAAATTCGTGAAGCAATTGAACAAACAAAACATTAGGTGCAATAGAAGCACCCTTCAATAGCTTGTAAAAGCCTTGATGAAGCTAGTGGCATAATACTGAAAGACTGCCTATATTACTCCGGAAGAATGTGCATTCTATGCCTTGACCAGCGGAATTCCCAATAAAAAGCTCCCCGCAATGCCTCGGAGAGCCGAAAGGAGCCAACTAAATGTCTCGCTCATCCCAGCGTTCCCCGTTCCTACAAGGAAACCCCTACCGTTGTGGCAGGGGCTTAGATGTCTGAGGAAATCGTCAAGGTCGTGGCAGACGCGGCGATGGCGATTGCCTATCAATGATGCCTAGGCTTGCTGAATCGGACCCGTGTAGTAACCGTTGTCTTCAGGACTTGCTGAAGCCGTCAGCAGGTGGTCTCGGACTTGGGTCGGAATCGCAGCAGTCTCAAACCGTTCCCGTAACTTGTCAGGAATTGCGGCTTGCAGGTTGCGCACGTCGTATTGGCTGTCAGAGGGGCTGATCACACCAGCAGAGGCGGTCAGAAGGCGGTCCCGCAGTTGTTGGGGAATCTCAGCAGTCAGCATGTGGTTCCGCACGTCAGTCGGAATTGCTCCGATTGTGAACTGAAGGCGCTGGTCTTCAATACCAACAGAGCCGTCAGCGGTCAGCAGGTGGTCTCGCACTTGAGTGGAAATGGCGGCGGTCTCGAAGTGCTCGCGAATCTTCTCAGGGATGGCGGCTTGAGCAGTAGAAGCTAGACCAAGGGTGAAGAGGGTGGCTAGAGCAGCGTTGCGAAGAGTGGTTTTCATTTCCTTTACCTCAGACTGTTTGGGCTCGAACTCTCGATGTCTTTAATGTAGACCCTAATTGTTTGAGTGTCAACAGTTTGACTAGAGGATTTTAGACAAGTCCTGACAAACGTTGGAAAAGCAAGCTCGGCAGGGGCTGATTTGCTACTGGTTTCCCAACCCATCTCTGTTCCCTGTTCACTAGTGCTTAGCAGTAAGCAGGCTGTGGGGCGGCTGTAGGCTGAAATGGGGGTCTCATTCCAACACTCCTAAGCATCCTCAAGCAGCAGGCGCACGGGTCTCAATCGAACCGTTGTAGCTCTCATTTATGGGCTTGTGGCTCCGACGAGATTACTCGTCGTCAAAGCCAATCGAAAATTCCAAAGACCCTGCTCTGCTTATATCATCAAGATATTATTGCATCCCAGATTGTTTTTGTGTCCGCATACATGCGAAAGCGACAAATTTTCCCGGCGCGTAAATCGTAAATGTGTGCAGCAGATGCAGACATTAATTTGCTCGAAACACGGTGATGTCCGACATATTGCCCAAGGACAACGATCGAATCACCTGCATCAAGAAACTGTTCGATTTGATAGGCAAACCCTTCCCATTTACTATCGTTAGCTTTAAAGACCCCTTCAATCACCTCAGTAACACCTTTGCGAGTAGTACCATCTGGAAACCCCTTGTTCTGAATCCATTCAAGATCATCGGTGCAAATGTGCAGGAAAGCATCGTAGTCCTTTTCGCGAAAGGCACGGTAAAGTTCTTGAACAGTCTCAAAGTTGCTCATTGTCCCTTGTCATTCCTATCTATAGATCAACACTGTCCGCAGCAACACAATCGATATTGCAAATTTGTCCTGTCTGGGACACTCTCGTAGTAGAACGATTGCTTTAATCTCAACCAAAAGCTCTGGAAATGCTAATCTGGATACTTGCAGCCCAGCGGACGAAGTAGGCAGTGTATGCCCCTGGTAGAACTCTGCCCGTTCGGGCATTACTCAGCTTTAAAACGATCCATATCGGTTGTAAAGATGGATTCTTTGATGACATCAATAAACGTCGTACTGTGCGCTTCCAAAATTCACTATGTTTCCAACTGGGACAGCTTGAGCATAACCAAGGAATTTGGTGAAGTCTCTACCGTGAAAGAAGACTTCTTTCCGAATTGCTTACTTTATAGGTATGTGTTTCTGGATGTATTGATAAGGCTGTTGTATAACAGGAAATCTCAACCTGAAAGCCGCACTGATCCTTGATGGATACATTTACTCGTCCGATCGGGACTGGTAAATGCTCGTCCTAGGTTTTCTGCGGTTTTCAAGTAGAGATGGCGACGCTCTGCATTTGCTTCACCCTCCACATCAAGAAAGTAATGGCTCTCAACATCTGTGAGTCCGCAATAAGCAAAGGTACCCACCTCAAGCTGCGCCTTCATAGCATTGTCGTAGCCATACTTTTCATAGGTTGCTTTCCTTGAGCCACCTGTAGCAAGAATCAGGGTTGGGCGATTTTTCAGCAACCCTCGGCTGGTTGCTTGGGGATCAACAGACCAGGCCCAGCCTCCAGTAAGGACGCGATCAAGCCAACCTTTCATCAGGGCAGGCATCCCCCACCAGTAAACTGGAAAGATGAAGACTAGTGCATCTGATCGATCGACACGAGCGTGTTCTACTGCTATCTCAGTTGGCAGAGGTTCACCCCAAAAGTGAGCGTGATCGGCTTGGGTAAATCGAGGGTCAAACCCCTCTTGATGCAGATCAACAATCTCAGCTGTGGTTCCAGGGTTATCTTCAATGCCCCTGACAAAAGCTTGTAAAACAGCATGAGGAAAGGTTCCCTCAACAGGGTGTGCAAAGATGATCAGAGTATGCATTTCCTTCACTGATTCCTTTTCATGCACAATGGCGTTGATGTACTCCAATTCTTACAGCTATGCAATAAGGTTCACAAGTAGGCAGTTTTCAGACAGATACTTACCAAAGGGATACCTTTATGCAAGCACAGGACTTTCAGCCAACGGCGATCGCCAATCGCGACATAACTGGAATTGATGCCTGGGATACCTGTGACAATCGTCATTCAACGATAGCTTGTCCAACAAGCGAAGTACTTGATTTAATCGCACATAAATGGACGGTGCAGATTATTTACTACCTACACCAGCAAAGAGTGCTTCGCTTCCGTCAACTGCATCGTCTTGTTGCACCGATCACTCAAAAAGAATTGACAAAACGGCTGCGGAAGCTAGAATCTGTGGGACTAATCAACCGTACGGCGTATGCAGAAGTTCCGCCTCGCGTTGAGTATCAATTAACCGAGTTGGGGCTAACTTTAGTGCAACCATTGGCTGTCTTAGCTCAATGGGCTGAGGACAATCTTGATACGATTAAAGCTCACCAATCTCAAAATCAGAATATTGATTAAATGAACTGGACGATCGCCTCCACGAAATCGATTGTGTCGCAAAAACTTTTAGAAATCCTATCCGTGGAGTTGAAGCAGACATATTACAACGCTGCCAATAGTGCTTCAGGAATCTCTTGTGACACTGGCATTATTACTCCTAGCTCGATTGCAGCAGCTAGACATTCTTCTAAAAGCTCTTGCTTATTTTGGGGTTCAGTGACTCGGCTCATGAGCTGATAGTTAACATAACGGTTATAACATTAATGATTAACATAGTCGGATAGAAGAATATAGCTCATATGCTCCAAGAAAAAAGCCGCTCAATTTGTCGTTCGTGATTTTCGGCATCGCGCTTTGGTCTGAAGCATTTCTATCTATTCGGTTTGGCAGAGAGACGTTGTTTGTCAGTGGTAATCCTTGGCTCCTGTTGCTATTTTCGTGATCTTATACTTACAGCATAGGCTTTAGTCAGAGCGAGTTCAGTGATCGGCAAAGTTAGTGGGGAGAATTTGCTGAGTGTTATGGTATTGATGGCTTTGACGGCTCTGTTATTGGATGGTGTTACATTAACTTGGTTTCAGCGTTGGTGTGGTCTTGGGCAAACAGATTTGTTACTCGCAGATGCCTGGCTGCTATTAGGTGTTGTGTTGGGGTGAGTTTGACCGTTGGATATTGGGAATCCCACCGCTATGTTGACTAAAAATTCTGAGCATGCCGCAAGCTAACCAGCCGCTGGAGCAGCGATTTGAATACTTTGCACTTCGTTTTAGTTCTCTCATCACCGCTTAACTTGGCTGCTAGCCTGCTTTGCTCATTGGTTAGCGCGGTAGTCGCAGGGTTATCTGTGAGCGTTCAAGTCTACTGAGTGACGGTTATCTGTGGATAGTTTTGAAGTTGTTGATTAGATTAGAGCTGACTGATACCACCATCAACGGCAATCTCAGTGCCTAAAACATAAGTAGAATCTGAGGTGCTGAGAAACAAGACTGCTTTTGCAATCTCCTCAGATGTGCCAAATCGCTTCATGGGGACTTGATCAACAATGTTTTCTGCCAGTGCTTCAACCGCTTCTTGAGGCATATCCAACTTGCCATAAATAGGTGTTGTGATTGCACCTGGACTGACCGCATTGACTCGAATACCACGGCTCACCAGTTCCGCCGAAAACGTTCTTACCATTGATCGTACCGCTGCTTTACTTGCCGATAAAGCACTCGTGCCAGGAATACCAATCTCGCCTAGAAAAGAGGTATTGAGAACGATTGCAGCATTGTCATTCAAATGGGATGCCGCTTTTTGAACGGTGAAGTATAGTCCCTTTACGTTGATGTTGAACAACTGGTCATACACTGTCTCAGTCATTGCTTCTAGTGTTGCAAATTTTGCAATGCCAGCGTTGGCAAAGAGAACATCAATCTTGCCAAACTCCTTCGTGATCTCAGAGTAAAGCTGCTCAATTTGTCTCAAATCCACAACATCAGCTTGAAGTGCCAACACATCGCCACCGATTGCTAAAGCTGCTTCATTCAAGGTGTTGCGGTCGCGGCCAGAAATAACAACCTTGGCTCCTTCTTGCCTGAACAGCTTAGCTGTTGCTAATCCAATCCCACTGCCACCGCCTGTCACAAGGGCAACTTTTCCAGCTAATTTCACGATATTTGCCCTCTCATTTGGAGTGACTGAATACTTTTTTATAGAAGCACAAGCCACTATCGATCCGGAAGTGTTTACTAAAAAGTGATATACTTACTAACTAGTAAAAATAGCGCTAGAACAAGACTTCGCTGATGAATAATCAAACGAACAAACAGGCAAGAGCATACCTTGCTGAAGCACAGGTGTTTGATACCACCTGTGCTGCTCCTCAAGCGCTCGAACATATTGCAAGCAAATGGGTGATTTTGATCATCTATGCACTCTCTCAAGGCACAAAGCGATATAGTCAACTACAACAGCAAATTAAGGGTGTCTCACCAAAAATGCTGATTCAAAATTTGCGAAAGCTGGAAGCTTGTGGGCTGGTTCATCGGGTCGTGCATCCAGTTGTGCCACCACAGGTAGATTACTCACTCACACCGCTTGGCCAAACACTTGTTGATCCATTAACAGTTCTCTGTGAATGGGCAATAAACCATGTTCACGAATTGAAACCCGGTCAAAAGAATCGAGAACGTAGGTCTTCTTGACAGAATAAAGTCTTTATGATGCCTTTGTAGCATAGATGCCGACGCTCAGTTTAGCCGATTTGGGTAGTGGTTGGCATTTGAAGCGGATCAGTTAGTATCTGAGCCCAAATTGTTTTGAGGCTATTGAGGAGACAAAGTTTTTAGATTATTGGAAAGCAATCCTAGAGTCATTGCTTTCCCACCAGCACTCTACGCTAAGACATTATTCAGTTTCGTTTTCCCAATCAGCCCGACATGGTTTACGGAAGCTTGGTGTGATAACTTCGCGTGAATAACAACCTCATCGTTGTTGGGTCGAGCAAGAGAAATGTTCACTGGGTTGCTCTAAGTGACATGGGCCGTTGGATCTCAAACGTCCTCATGAGGTTCAATACGATCAGCGTCATGACACTAACTGCTCAGGGACGAGACGCTCTGAGCTTGGCTGAGCGAGCACGGCTGAGGCACAACGAGCTTACGTCCTAGACAAAGAACTCAGACAGAGCCAGGTAATGGACTGAAATAGATTAAGCGGGAGTCTAACGTTGCTGTTGAGCAGCTACAAGTAGCTTCTGCATCTGTAGTAATACTTGATTCAGTCCGCTTCAACAGCAACGTTAGGCGGCATCTTAATTACAGGCGTAGCGTAGAATAATACAATCGCTTGCGCTAGCGAAAGGAAAAAGGTGGCAGCAAGTAATCCGAGTGAGACGGGTAGGCGGAAGGACTCGTCGCCATGCAGAAGGAAATACGAGTGAATACTAACTGCAATTACTCCTCCAGCCACGAGCAGCCAAGAAAAAACAATACCAGCGGTACGACCTTGAGTTAAACATCGCTGACCGAAAAGGATCAGCATGACCAGTGGAATGTTAAGTAGCAAGTTTAGTTGAATTCCCCCCGGCATCCCAAACAAATTCCACTCATGCCAATATGCAGCGTCGATTTGGTGCGTAATAAGGATGGTTGCATTCACAAGATAGAGCCAAGAAAGCATAGGCTTGGCTACCACTGTCTCTTTAATCAACATACCGTTTTGTAGAAGAAAGCAGATCTGATCTGAATCTATATCAAATACTTACCATTAGCAATTACTTCATAGGTAATGTAGCCCAGGACCAAGCTCACCGGACACAGTTGACCTCCGCAACTCGCCAATCTCCCTGACAGTTCCGGTGCAGCGACTTGTTAGCTGGCTGGTGCTACTCGTTAAAACTAATTTAACCCAGTTTATCCAAAGCAAAAAATAGGGATGATGTACAATCAGAATCAATCAACTTAGTAGAAATGATTCAATATCATCCAATCTGGGACAGTATCCATCACCCATATCAACTTCAAGTGTAGGAATGGGTAAAAGCGGCGGATCGTATTTCCTAACGGTATTTCGATTCCTTCTTGAGCAGCACGTACTCCCCAGTCCCCATGAAATTTGAGCCGATTTGGAGCAGATAAGCTGCGTTGAACAAAACGTGCTCTCGCTAAATGCGGGTCAACCGTGCAAACGATTATCTTGATTTGTGATGATCGGGAGAGCCATTCCAACAGTGATACCCAGAGATGATGTTGAAATGCCGCTTCAGCGATCAGCGTGATTTGCTTTGTTAGCAGAAAGTCTAAAACTTCAAAAAATATGCTGTAAATACCGGCATTGCTGAATAAGGGTATGAAGCTAGGCTAGAACAGGCAGCTCCCGAAACTTGAGATAGTGCAGTAGCAATCGAATAGAGTGTGCCAGTATTTCTACGGTCTTGGAATAACACAAAGTCTTGCGATGCAAACGAGCCAGGTAGTGCCGCAGTCGTGTGTTTTCATTTTCAACCAGAGGCATGTATGTCTTGCTGACAATTTGGTCACCTGGTGGAATGAAGCAAGGATAGACCTTCCAACCATCTGTGACATAAAAATAACAGTGCCAGGGTTCGACCAGATCCCACAACGTCTTGAAGGTCTTGCCGCTACGGTCACCTAAAACCCAGCCCAGAATCCCTTGCTTGAAATGGTCTACGACTGTCCAGAGCCAGATTTTGTTTTTTTCGAGCCAACAAACGTTTCCAGCTCATCGAGTTCACCGACCTGGGGACCTGTGTCTGGATCATAGACATCGGGCAAGCGAGTAGCCACTTGCTTAACCCAGTGAATGACTGTGGTATGGTCGACGCCTTTGCCCCGTTCAATCGCGCGAAAGCCGGAGCCACTGACGTACATCTTGAGGCATTCGGCTTTGACCTCATCGCTGTAACCACGGGTGCTTTTGTAAGCATCGATAAACTGGCGACCATAGGCAGCGCAGATGTGATTCTGCTTACCTTTCTTCTTGCCGTTCTTACGGATATGAGTATCGCCACACTCGGGACAGTGCATTGTCGTCTGACCTCAACTCATACCTCTATTCTGCAACGCCACTCCGCGCCAGTTTTTGTCGATGACCGATTCGGCTCAGCGTTGTCTGCCACTTGGTAGCTGACGCCTCGGGTTAAACAGAAGGTGCGGCCCTGCGAGATCGGTGTCCAATTCCCCTTTCAGGCAAAGCAAGATATACCCCTTCACACACCAGTGGTTTACAACATAGCCTGCCGTATACTCAACCATTCAGACCTGGAGCCTACCAAAGTGGCGTGTATGCCAATACGCATTTCCGGTTTCGCCAGGATGCTCGGTACACTCAACGTCCTTCCAAGCGGTGCTACCGAACGGGATTTCAGCAATATCCATAGCACCTACCTTTCCGCAGGTGCACGAATGATGGCCTACAGTCGTGGTCGGAAACTGCACAAGGACGGTGGGACTCTACCACGAGCTGGCCGACCTCGATCTGGAGGTGGAGGCGTGTCTGATTGCGAGCAGCGGAGCAGAGACAATTGCCTATCGTCAGCACCTGAGGACAGCCGGAGAGGAAACCGAGTTGCATCACGGCTAGCAGATCGGTACAGGCCTGATTGGGCTGTCGCTAGACGACCTGGTGCAGCGGACGGTTGTTAGTTGCTGGTGCTGAGTTCAGTCTCATTTGCCGCCGACTACAACCGTTGTGCCGCATTGGTGAGCGAAGAGCAGGGCGACTTAGCTTTCAGCGATCGCGAAGATAAATGCCTTATAAAAAGTTAACGTTAGGCTATGAGATCTATGTCAAAAGGCTGATTATTTTCAAGTACTGTTATGATTTCCGTATTGAACGAGGGTACAAGAGTCGAGATGCTAGACATTGACCCTGATCAGTTTGGTCTTGAGCAAAAACTGCTGGTTCTCGTCGTTGAAGATGATGAGGACAACCTGTTTCTAGCGACGCAAATCTTGAGCTATTTAGGCTGTGTTTGTGCAAGCACAAACAACGTTCAGATAGCCGTCGAACTCAGTCAACGTCTAAAACCAGCCCTAATCCTGTTAGATCTAAAATTGTCAGGTGAGGATGGACTCAAAGTAGTTCGTCAACTAAGACTAGACCCAAGCACTGCTGCAATTGCGGTGATAGCAGTGACAGCGCAGGTGATGCCTGGGCACAGAGAGCGAGCCATCGCAGCAGGCTGTGATGACTATCTCAGAAAGCCTTATATGCTTGAGGAACTTGAGGCAGTTGTTCGACAACACCTCAACCTAGCAAGTCCAGCTACCCAAATAAGCGCCGATGTTGAGAGCTTACCGTAGTTTGTGCTTAGGAGATTAGCAACTACTAGCAACAGCTTTTTCATGAGCCAAAAGATTGCAAATTTTCCCTTCTGCAAGGCAGAGTTTCTGTCACTTGTCAAAAGGATTGACAAGAGTACCACTTTCATCTACTCTTTGAGCTATAAAGGTCATGACTAATAAAGCGCCCCAATTCTAATTTAATTAGGGGCGTACTTATATTGCCAAATTTAAGCTTGTCTTTAAGAAGCAGACTTACCTAACTCTGTTTCTACCCAGACTTACCTTCACAAGGTTGGCTAGGAGAACTACCGTTTGAGCCATTTAATTGATCCAGTCTTTTTCTGAAGTCTTGTCGAAATGTCTGCAACTCTTGTCGGGTTTGCTGCAAGTCAGACCGCAGGCTCCCCAGTTCACTTCGCGTTTCCTGAAGCTCCTGTCGCATGCCTTGAAGCTCCTGCCTCACCTCACTGTATTCAGTTTGAGGTAGCTCTATGTCATAACGGCTGCCAAGGCCCTTTTGCTTGTGCGATGCCAGTTGCATGCCCCTTCCTCCAGTTGTTCTCACCCAGCTTCTTCTGAAGCTAAGCAATTGTAGCAATGCTGGTTAAATTAAACTTAGCACTTAAAACATCAACATAAGATAAGCAATATTTATGTGTAAGCCACCCTCCTCAAGGCAGAAACTCTGAAGCTATCAGTGACTCCAGACATTTCGTAAACCAGTTAAAAAACTTACAGTGACACAAAATTTTGAGTCAGTTCTTCAATCGTTTTCACTAGCTGATCAATAAAACGGACGTTTTGCCCTCGACTAAATCTGGGTCCTACAATATAGGGGCTACTCATTAACTCCTCCACGCTAGGCTTGGCTCAGTAGATAGACGAACCTACAGTAGGTCAATCCAACAATCTCAGTTTGAGTGATGAATCTACTTCTTGCAGTTTTAGCGGGAATTGAATTTTGTTTTCCCCATCAGAAGTTGTACTTTCCTTGGGGATCGCGTGGAGCTGTGGGCATAGAATTTTGAAGCGAAGATCGCAATAAACAACACAACGCCTACTGAGGATTTTGGCTTCAGTGCGAGCATACTTTTGCCCGAGGTATTTTACCTAAAGTTTTGAGACCCATCGCCAATTAGCCTCATGATTGTATTGATTATCACAACTCAAGCTCTTTCACCCTAGAAGTAGGAAGGAGAAATTCAAATTTCTCGAATTTATGTAATGTTGTAGCGTTAGAAACACAATCTTTTTACACACCCAAACGCTCTCTCTCTCTTTCTAGGAGTGTTGCATCATGGCCATTGGGATAGAGTACTTCCGGTCGCAGGCTTAGCGTGATCATGGGATGGTAATCGTGGATGAATGGAATAATGATAAGTACCTAGATGACCTGCTAGCGAGGCAAGCGGAAACTCTAAAACGCATTAGGGACCTACTTGAGCAGATGCGCCAATTGTTAGCGCCCATCTTAGAACTGGCATATCAAGAGTTTGAGCAACAAGAACTTGAGCAACATTCAGACGACTCTGAGCTTAGGATGTGTCATTGCTGTGCTCCCAAAAAGCTATGGTCTGAATCAGAGGATGACGACACCTGAGGTTCTGTTGGCTGCTCCTTTAACTTCACTGGCCCTTTGATATGTTGTTTGTAAAAGTTCAACATAAGAGATGTGGTCAGCAGACCATTTTAGATTTCCAGCTAAACCAGAGATCATTGTGTCGGCGAACGTTGCACAAATAGTCAAGGTATTGGAGTATATCTGTCTCTCCTGAGTAAAAAGGCGAATCAGTCCAGGATAAGAAGCCGTTTCTGTGTTTTAACTAGTCATATTGCTTAAGATTAAGACTTCATCTTTACTGGTGCGGCCCAACTCACAAGGTTGGGTTTTTCTTTGGCTAGGGTCGAGAGCTAGAGAAATATAAATATATTCCCCTAGGTGGTTGCTACCGATCTCCACTAAGTCAAAAATCCTATGACGACTGATATGGGAAGAAGTGACTTGGAAAATTGGGTGAACCCACTCCCGTTGGGGAAGTACATAGAGGTTCCTATCACGGTCTACTTCTATACCAGTAGATGGACTCCGGTACTGAAGCTCTCGCTAGCCGAAGGAATTGAGTTGAGCAACCACGCTTTAAAGGAAGGATTCGAAATTCTTGTTTTCCCTCACAAGTTGGATCCCAATAGCTGGTAAAAAGAACTAGCACACAAACAGCACACTTTATCAATCATTCCTGCCTCTGTCTGGTAACGTACAGTGTACGCTCGCGTACTTTGCCATAATTGGAGTAGTTAAATTCGCACATTTAAATCAAACTTGCAATTTACGCTTCAGAAAATTCATCTTTTGACATCGAAACCAGGCTCCATGGCCTTCTATTGATGTTGTCAGTTGTCTTTTCCAGGTCAACTGCATCTAAAAGAAAGGTTTATTTTCATGGTTATAACGACGGAGCCTTATAAGCTTAGTACCCAAAATAGTCTTCAAAACCAGATTCTCTCTGTCCTGCCGAGGGAGGAGTACGAGCGGCTTGCACCTCACTTGCAACTCGTCTCGCTCACCCAAGGTGAGTTTCTCTATGCACCTGGCGAGCCAATCGAATATGTCTATTTTCCGAACCAGGGCGTTATCTCGCTGGTCCTGACCCTAGAAGACGGCTCAATGGGCGAGGTTGGTTTGATTGGGCAAGAGGGAATGGTGGGTCTAGCAGTCATCTGGGGAAACCTGCCTCCTACCAGTCAAGCTCAGGTACAGTTGCCTGGGGACGCCTTCAGTCTGAAGGCGTCAGTAATCAAGACAGAATTCAGTCGCGGCGGGGCTTTACAGGATCTGCTGCTGCGCTACACCAAAGCGCTGTTTGCCCAGGTTTCGCAGTCAGCCGTTTGCAACGCTAAACACACGATCGAAGAGCGGCTGGCTCGTTGGTTGCTGATGAGCCAAGACCGGGTTCAATCCGATGAGTTTCCGCTCACGCAAGAATTCATCTCGCACATGCTGGGAGTGCGCCGCGCTGGGGTGACGGTGGCGGCGGGTGACCTGCAACGGGCAGGGCTAATTCGCTACAGCCGAGGCAAGATCGCAATCCGGGATCGTGAGAGCTTAGAGGCCACTGCCTGCGAGTGCTACCAAGTTGTCAAAACAGAATTTGAGCATTTGTTTGATGACTAGGGAAGCGGACAGCCCGATCTAGGTGCAAGGCGTCGTCTAGAAGACCATTGGGATCTAAACAGGTCTCTCATACCAATTCTCCAAAACTGAACGATAGATGATATAGGACTTGCAGTGGGTTCAGCCATACTTGACCAGTTGCGCCAGCAGTTAAGAGAACAACTGAAAGCACTGACGCCTGAGGTGGTCGCATCTATTACAGGACATCAGTCCATTTTGAATGCTCTATCTATTGCCAGGATCTAGAGAATTGGTATTACACCGGTTCTCAATAAAAAGCTTCCCACGATAGCTAAGGGAGCTGACGGGTCTTTCGAAATGGCTTACTCCAGGGTTCCCATTTGCAGCAAGAAAGACTCTGCTTGCGGGTGCTCCGCTGCACTCGCAGCCTGGACTCGACCTGAATGCCTTGCACCAATTCCCAACAAAAAGCTCCCACAATGCCTTGGAGAGCTGGTCGTTCTTGCGCAATGGCTTACTCTAGCGTTCCTTCTTACAACAAGAAAGCCCCTGCCGAGAGGTGGGGGCTCAGATGTCTGAGAAAATCGTCAAAGTCGTGGGGCAGCGCGGCGCTGGCGATTACCTATTGATGCTTATGCTCTCTGAATCAGACCCGTGTAGTAATTGTTGTCCTCAGGGCTAGTTGAGGCGGTCAGCATGTGGTCCCAGACTTGGGTCGGAATCGCAGCAGTTTCGAAGTGATCCCGAACCTTCTCGGGGATGCCTGCTTGAGCAGCAGAGGCTAAACCGAGGGTGAAGACGGTGGCTAGAGCAGCGTTGCGAAGGGTGGTTTTCATTTCCTTTACCTCAGACTGTTTGGACTCGAACTCTCAATGTCTTTAATGTAGGCCCTAATTGTTTGAGTATTAACAGTCAGATACAAGCTTTTGTCCAAGCCCTGACCAAGGCTCGAAAAGCAAGACCGGCAAGGGACAGGTTTACACTTCCCAACTGCCCTCTCAAGCAGCAGGCGCAAAGTTCTCAATCGAACCGATATAGGTCTCATCTAGAGGCTTGTGGCTTTGGCGCAATTACTACTATCAAAGCCGTAGGCAGCATCCTGGCTGCATACAGGCTACTTTCGGCTGACTCTCGAAGGGTATAGGAGGCCGGGAATACCCGGTAGAGGATGGGAGGACAGTTCGTTTCGCCTCCTAGCAGACTCTTGATCACATGCCGTAGCAGCGCTGTTCTCCGCGTTGACGGCGTAACCGGCTTGCTGAAGAATCTGCTCGCAGCAGAGCCGTCTTCGGCAGGTTTAGACCCTGGTTCAGTGCAAAATGCAAAAAACTGGCAGCCTACTTTGTCAGCTACCGGCTCCCCGAAAGAGGGGCGACCCATATTCAGTTGTGCAATCGGTATCGGACTCATCAATTTTGAGTCTCAGGCAAAAGGTACAAAGAGATTGCCCTGAATAGGAGTCCTATCAAGTTCCAGTTGACCTGCATTCTCTGCTCCTTCAACGGCGGCGAGTAAGACCGTCGGATGCAATGCAGGCTGTCCCAGAGTGGAGCGCAATCTAACAGCGAAACGAGACATATTCTCAGGGGTCACACTGTACCCCTGCCAAGCCAGCCGCTGCTCCCACTCAGAGCGAACCCAAAACAGGGCGGCAACAATCTCCTCAGTCTTATTGAGCGCTTGGAACAGGAGAGAAAGCGTGCCAGGGGCCTCCGCCCAGTACCTGAGTTCCAGAGGCCAGTCAGGCAGGTCGTTGATATAGTCGCTTAGGCTTTCCAGGTCATAGTTGTCGTCGTCGTTGTATTCGTCGCACTCAACTGGCTCAGCCACGAGGAACTGGTCCCGGAGCAAATCTTGGAGGTATTCCCGCTCGGTGGCCACCTCGTGTAGTTGAACCCCCAAGGCACGAGCGAGATAGCGGGCGAGATTATCAACAGCTTCTGCCAGGTCGTCGTCACCAGAACACTCATAGCGGTTGAACTCTTGCTTGAGGCTGTCAGTCGAGAGCACAACGATGTCATTGAGGAGAACCATGACCAGGCATTCACCCTCCTCAAAGTCCTTGATTTCAAGGGAGATGAGTGAAGAGAGGGCAAAAGTCTCAGGGAGGGCTGGATCCAGGTTCGCGTACTTTGCGGCCAGGTTGCCCATCACCCTCACATAGTCCTCAGGAGGACCCATCTGCAACTGGAGGTGATGGGCAACAGCTTCCACATTTGCGTCTGTGAGGGCATAGCCTCTCCAGGGCAGCTGGCCTTGAATCTCTGCTTTGGTCCAAACCAGGCTCTCGAGAAGCTCTGTCTCCTGATCCAGACGGGGCATTAGGAGGTTCGTAAATTGATCGCGGAGTGTTAGGTCCGGTTCGCTAGGACCGACATGGACAGAACTCCAGTCATTCAGCCGACTCGCCAAACTCAGCAGATAGTCAGGCTGAAACTCCTCATCGAACAGAGAGTCTCTATATTCCTTTAGCTTCTCCTCCTGCCATTGGGGCAGCAGATATTCCCGTTCGGCGCGATTGTGCTCCCTTGTTTGACGGCGCTCCTCTCGTTCCGCCTGCTCCTCTTCAGTGAGTTCCTCGTCGTCATCTTCGTCCTCAACAAGGCCGTCGTCATCGTCCTCCTCGTCCTCAGCAAGCTCTGGGTAGTCGTCGTCAAAGTCCAGGCTGTAGTAGTCCTTGATCAAGTCGAGAGTTTCTATATGAGCGGTTCTAAGGGGGATATTAAGCGCCCCTGCAACTTCACGGGCGAAGCTATCCAGAGCATCTGCTGGATCATTCATGAAGTAGAAACAATCAGAGCTAATTACGCTCCAACCAATGCTAAGGACGCTCCCGTTATATTCTGTCTCTACATAAATAACTTCGTCTATAGGATGCATAGTACATCAATTTTTATATTAATGAACGCTAGCTTATCACTAACAGAAAATTATGTAAGCACAAAAAACAGCCCTAAATGGGCTGCTGCTGGCTTAGCGTTTTTTGTTGCCACGGCCACGGTGTTTGTGTTTATTTTTTTTGTTTTTCTGAGCTTTCTCTTTAAGCTGAGCTTGTTCGACCCAAGGATCCAAAGCTTCAACCTCAGAGCCTGCTTCAGCAAACACCTCAGCGTCTTCTGAGATGTAGGGCTTAGATTGAAATTGCTGGAAAACACAGGAGAGCTTGTATTGGTCAAGCAGAACACTAATCGCTTGATGCTCGCTCGGCAGCAGATATAAAAGGCCGGAACCTTCAGGGAGCACGAACTCTCTGTTAATCGCCCAGTCCTGAGACTCAGAACTGTAGGTCACGCTCCCGATAACTTCACCGCTCCACAGAACCGTGGACTGGCTAGCAGTAACCTTACGATAACCTAGCTCGGGATATTGAGTTGCTAGACTGCCCATTGGCGAGTGATCTAGGGCCTGAGCTTTAAGTCTGGGGGAGGCGGGTTGTGCCTCAGTGGATTGAATCGGTTGCTGTTGGGGCTCCGCAATCAGGAGCGCTGGGGCTGAAACAGTAGAAGTAGAGTTGTTGTCACTCCTACTCATTGCTGCCCAGAACGCCGCGATGATCGCAGAGTCTACAACAAGAATGAATAAGAAAAGCATAAACTCTACTATGTTTGTTTATATGTGAATCAGCTATAGGTTTATTGACTGTTAGCTTCTGTTACCAGGCGGACAAGGTCTGCGCCGTTTTAGCAGCGGGCAAGGCAAGTTGGGGAATTACAGAAATCGGCTGCCAGGCATCACTTGCGATTGCTTGATTCATCAGGTTCTCATCGCGCTGGCGCTTGCGTCCTTGCCGGTCCTTCCCTTGGGGATGCTCACGCCATTGCCGAATCAGTTTCTCAACGGCATGGCGGAGCAGGATATAAGGCTCAGCCCCACGACTCCAATAGTTCCAGCCCTGTGTTCCCTTGGCGATGATCTGCCAGCCGCCTTCATTGGCCGCTTGGATCCAGCCAAGTTCTACATCGGGTTGGCCTTCTATTCTCTGAGCCAGACCATACATACCGCTCTCGTAAGGTGTGAGTGCAAACCCCTGCGGCAGGTCAGACTCAGCAAACTCTTGAGCTTCCTCGGTGACATCAGCGAGCTGAGCGTCAGTAGGGTCGGTCTGGTTCTCAGCCTCAGCTCCGTTATAGGGAGCAACGGGGAGAGGCACACGGGCAGTATCAGCACTACCAGAATCAGGAGCACTATTGTTGTTCCGTCTACCTAACAATAGAGATAACAACAGTAAATCAATAAAGATTACAAAAAGAATTACCATACCTCTATTTTAGCTTATATCCACCCACTCTATCTACTTATAAAAATAGTAAAGGCTGAAAATGTTATAATAGAAGCAATACAATTTGATTTTAATAAAATAAATGAAAGTCAAGTACATTTATATTAGGCTTGACCAGTTTGACGCAACTTACTCATTGTTCGCGATTGATGGCCTTGCGATTCTATCCTCTGAGGTGTTTAATCACAGCGCAGATTCTGAGAGTATCATCGAGGCCGCAGCCAGTAACGCAGCCCAGTCATTAGGGGTACCGCTACTGTGCTGCGAGCTGACTTGGCGAGAGTTGGAGAATTACTACGGTCCAGATTGGTTAAGTGTGTTAGTCGGTGACCCCTACAGCAGCAATACAGGCCGCCTGGATGAGGAAGCTTTCCTAACCATGGCTGAGCAAGTTGGCTACACCGACGAAGATCACTATCCAGTCATGCATGATGACGACGACTATGAAAACGTCGATGATGTGCTCGATGAGGTTCGCAACCATCCTGATGTCCTGCTACTAGCCGTGTGGTCACGCCAGGAAGCAGAGGCGATTCTCAAGCAAAGCGGTTATGCCGTCAACCCGTACAATCTCAATCTCCTGCAGCGAATCGTCAAGAATCTACTGGGTGGCGAAAGCAATTATCCAGGGATTCTTTACCGGGTTGCTCTGTCCTCTGACAACTTCCGTGCAGAGGGAGAAAGCGATCTTTATGCAATGAGCGACGCCGCTTACGCGGACTACGAATAAGCCGTTAGCGCCCCCCTTGATCTCAGGATCAAGGGGGGCGCTATTGTCTAAGAACTGTGGATAAAGCTCTTCGCGTGAACGAGAGACGGCCTGATTCTCAAGAACCTGGGGGAACGGCTGGGCTCAACTAAGCGAAGCTTCCTGACCACACTGAACTCTTCTTGGGCCTTTACTCTAATGCCGCCATACCCTTTGGCAAGAATCTCTCAGTCCAGACTCTAGTCCAACGGCTTCCGCTACTGCCTTGTCATGCAAAACGCTGTCACTTTGACATGAACGCTCAGCCGATTGGGGCTCAGCCCCTTCAATCTGGCCTGGAATTCCTGCAGCACCAGGGGTTGGGGCACGACGCCTTCGACGTTTGCTCATGTCCTGCTCACCTCCAGGCAGACACGAGACCGGCCTCGACTGGCTTACCCCTGACACTCAAAGCCAGCAACTCCCCCAACCGCTCCTGATGCTCAGGACTCAACTGCTCTATTGCTTGCTCTAAGCTCTCACTGCTGTAGCTTGAGGCCAGCTCCTGAAGCTGGGCAACGGTTTCACACTGCTGTAAGGCAGCACACAAGTCAGCCAGGGCAGGATTGGCCCAGTCAGGTAGCGACGGTGAAGCAGCTAAGGCTGGTGTCTGTGCAACAGCGTCAGGAGGCACTTTCAGCAAGTCCCAGACTCGCAACACGTCTTGGCTACGACCGACCTGAACCTGGTAACTCGCAGTTTGTGGGTAGAAGCGGAGCACCACGCCTCGCTCTCCCGGTCGCTGGCGTAGCCCTACCACTTCCTGTGGATCAAAGGCGGTTGCTGAAGGCGGCTCTGAGCCGTTTTTGCTCACCTGCTGCACCCAAGTCTGCTGCTCCGGTGTTAGCAGCTCGAAAGCCTGTTTCAAGTGGGGTGTAGGAGTCTTCTGTTGCAGCAGCTCTTGTTCCTGGTGAGTGCGACACTGCAGCAGGCGTTGAGCGAGGTGCAGCCGTAGTTGGGGCGAAAGGGGCTCAACTGCTTGAGCAGCAATGGTTGCGCTAGGTGGTTCAGACTTATTCCTAGTGTCACTACCTAGATCTAAAGCACTAGGAATAGTGTCTGACCACTGCTCCAACCTCTGTAAGTCCATGCTTCTGAGGATCTTGCTGATTGCTCCTTGTGTCAGACCGACCAGTTGAGCAATCACTTGCTGCGTTAGCTTCTCGCCGCGCTCCTTAAGCTGGGCAATGACCTGCACCACTCGCTCTCGGCTCAGCTCGGGCTTGGACTTTGCCTCTAGGCTCAGGTCTCCAGCCTTCAGCAGCTCCACGGGTTGGTTCAGGGGGTAGTCGCTCAACCAGTAGACCGTGAGCCGCTCTCCTGGCCTGCAGTTGGCTCGCAGTCGTCCTATCGCCTGCTCGATTTCGGCCAGGGTGCGCTGCCGGATGAACTGGGCGAGGCCTGGGTCAGCACTCTCCATCAGGTCCGCGACCCACCAGGGACCACCAGAGTCGAGGTTGGTCGCAGTCATGGGATAGGTGCGCAGGCTGCTGCCACTGGCCGGATGCCGCCCCTGCATCAGGGCATACTCGTCGCTTAAGGCACTGACATTGGCAATCGGTGCCCCGACTAGAACCAGGACGGTGCAGTGTTGGTGAGCATTACTGCCACGGCTGTCGCGGTGCCACAACCCATCCCCAGCCCGGCTGAAGTGCTTGCCATCGATCACCCCCACTCGTGCTTTCGGATGACGCGCTCGGATAGCTTCAAGTACAGCCTCAGTGCGGCGCTGTTGTTCGTTGCCCCGGCGTGAGCCCAGTAGACCCAGACCCGTGACGTGCTGGATGGAAACTTGAGCGACCTGAGTAGGTAGGGCCTGCTGCAGGTGAGCTACCGGTGCTCCCAGCCAGGCCTCAAACTCTGCTGCTGGAGCCGTGGCATCAAGCAGAATGCAGGCAGCAACGTTCGGGTGCTGCAGTAGGTTGAGGAAGCGTTGGTTGCGGGCAGTGATTTGCAGACCGTTGGTGTTGAGCTGGAGCCTGCCGTTCCCCTGCACTGCTTGCCAGAACTCGGGCAGCCAGCGCAGGGCGATTTGCTCCTGGGCCTGGGCGCTCAACTGCTGCGCACTGGGACGGAACAGCTGCTGCAGCCGCCCTGGCAGGTCCGAGAGCTCGGTCTCGCCATCGGGGGCCAGGTTCAGGAACTCCAGGCCCTGATGCGATAGCTCCTCAATCTGCTCGAGTGAGAGCTCTGGCAGGGGTGGTAGGTGGGCGAGGACCTGGTCGTGAGCCAGGCCGTGCAGTGGCAGCTCTAGCTGCAGAGCAGCGCGTAGGGCAACAAACAGGGGAGCTAGCAGCGCCGCCTGCTCGGGGTGGGTCTGCAGGAGGTCGGCAACGGTGCGCTCAAGGTCGGGCAGCTGGACTCGGAAGCTGCGCAGCCAGGGGTGCCTGCTCGCCTCATCGACAATCAGCAAGGTCTTGCCCAGGAAGTCATCGGGGCTGAGGCTTTCGGGATGAGCAATGTAACGGGGCTCGACGGTCACCCGGCGCCGCTGCTGCAGGTAGTTGATGGGGCCACTGCCCGTGCGGCAGCTTTTCTGAAACGAGCAGCTTTTGCAAATCTCATCGCCGGTGGCCGGTCGGTTGCGGGCGGGAAGCAGTTCGGCCAGCTGCCAGCGGTCGCAGTTGGGCGGCACTACCAAGTCCTCGTCCCCGGGCTGAGCGCGACGCAGCTGCAGGGTCCCCTCCACCGGCACGCTCACCAGTCCCCCATGCCGTCCCTGCAGCACAGGCCACTCTCGCAGGGTGGGGGTACTGACATTGCGCGGGTCGAGGGTGACATAGATGGCCTGCTCACAGCCGAACAGAGCTGGGTCGAGCAAGCCAGCGTCGTAGGACTTGCCCAGTCCTACCCCTGAGGTGTCGAGCACTAAGCGATGGCTGCGGCTGACAGCTCGCCAGGCAGGCAAGCGTTGGCCCTGCTGGTACTCCAGAGGCGGACGAGCCGCTGCGGCAGGATGAGGTAGTGGCACTGGAAACTCCACCTGCCGCAAGCCGGTGCGGTGGGGGCGAAAGGGCTCTAGTTTCTGCCGAGTGGCCAGCGGGTGTAGCTCGAAGAACGCCTCGGGGCTGATCTCCTCAATCTCCCCACCTCTGCCCGCGACCAGTAGCTCGTCGATATCCAGGTGGGCTTCCTTACGCTCCTGCCCCCACCAAGCAACGCTGACCTCATAGCCCCAGCCCTGCAGATACCGAAATAGCTTGTGGGTATTAGCCGGAATGCTGCCAGTGTTGTTTACTGCACCAGCATCAGGGTAGAAGATAATACGCAACTGTTCAAAGCCTGACCGCTGCTGCAGTTGCTCCAGATAACCTCTGAGGGTTGCTAGGCCAAAGTGTCCTCCCGAGGCACCGATGAAGACTTGGCCTGAGATCTCAGCGGCAATCGCACTCTTGAGTACGCCCTCACACAGCCCGACAACGCCTAGCACTGGCTGAGCTGGAATCTGGCAGGCTAGGGGTAGCTCGCCGTTGGGCAGCTGAGGACCATTGCCTCCCCCTCTCTCGCTGCTCCACCAGAGGTACTTGGGCGAGCCTGAGTCCGTCTTGATTTGGGCTCCTAAGATACGACCGGTCGGGTCGCAGCACCACAAGAGAAGGCCGCGGCTACCGACCAGTCGCTCGCCTCGTTGGTCAATGCCAGCTAGAGCAGCGCTGACACCTGCTATCTTGCGTCCAGGCATCAGGCTGCGGTAGCCCAAGCGTGCAATGACCTCCAGACTCAGGCCCCGTCGCAACAATTCTTGGCAGTGAGGTGTGCTAAGCCCTAACTGAGACTGAAGAGCCTGATACTGCCCATGCCGCTCGTCCTCATCCAGCAGCCTGCTGCGAGCTTCAGCAGCCTGCTGCTCTCGGTCTCGGCGTTGACGCTCGCGGTCGAGCTGGTCCTGCCAGGACAGCTCCCTGTGGCGAGGGGCAACACGTTCCCGGATATCACGGCTTGTGCAACCACCGCTCCAGCACTTGTACTTGCCGCTGGTAGTAGAGCCTTTAAGGGAGTTGCCGCCACAGACGGGACAGGTCGCTTGCCAGGAGCGCCCTCGTAGCTTGAGGTTCTCTAGAGCTTCTAGGTGCCTCCGGATGTCGAAGGCGCTGTAGAACGTACTCTTCTTTCTGGAAGCTTGCATAACTATCGCTCTTCGGGTAGAACTAGCTCCCTTAAAACGGGTTCCTCAGTTGGCTAACTTTGGGGCTCCGTTCTAGTAGCAAGGTGCGTTTGATAGGTGATCTGGTGCTCACCAACTGGCGGTTGCTTGTGCTACTGCACAGCCCCCTGTCAGCTGATAGGGGGAATTATGTCAGAGGTTTATAGGTAAGTATTAATACCTAAAAATAGCAAAGGCTGGAGGAGGTTGTTATATTGCTTGAAACCCGCTCCCAATCTGCTTTTCAGAGATTTTAATAGAAGAGAAATTGGAGTTTGTCCTGGGATCCTAGAATTTTTGTTATATCGGCCATAACTCAAGCAGGACAGGGCTTTGACACGATTTAAGCCTTGTGAAGTCAGGGGGAGTTTGTCCTGGGATCCTAGAGCAAGTTTGTCCTGGGATCCTAGAGGTTTGTCCTGGGATCCTAGAGGTCTTGTTATATCGCTATAAGCCTTGTGTGGTAAGGCTTTAAGGCCGATTTTTGAGGGTAATTTTTTATAACAAGCTAAATAGATCCAAGAGGCCTATGGAGGAGGGGATCTCAGGGCTGTTTGTAAGATGGACGACAGAAGCAGGGTTAGGAGAACCTGCGCACTATTTGGACGAGTGTTGTTAATTGGGTAGGGGTAACAACTGCCTCAATCTGGCTTCTAGCTCCAGTGTCACCGCGCGTCTACCATTCACGAGCTGTGAGATGAATGGCTGACTCACACCCAGAAAGCCCGCGAGCTTCGCCTGATTCCAGCCTTTGGCCTTGAGACCTTGCTTAATCTGCTCACTTGTCAAGGTAACTTCTGAGATAGATGGAAGCTCTTGGGTCTCGAGTACCTCAGCTTGAGTTGTTGTCAACTCTGGAATCGATGATGGCTGTCGGATAGTGACTTCAGCCATCAACAGCTTGTCCAAGTAGCCCCGAGGCTTACGAGCGTCATTACCGGGCCTGAGCAACTCCGGGTAGGTTTGAGGATCAAACTCTATTCGCCAACCTAGCTGTGTAAGTAACTTCAGAGCATTGTCCCAGTTTTGCTTCAAGTCATACGCTCGGCGACGGTCACTGCGAGCCATGTCAACAATAAGCCTAGGTTGTACTACTTCAAGCAGTCCACCAACTTGATATCTACCGCTTGGATGGAAACGGTTATCAGTGGCAAGATGAATTGCAAGTCGTAGAGCTAGCTCGTCATGGTAAGGGTCCATTTTTAGGATTTCTTGAGCTAACCATCCAAATTGATACAAAGCTTCCTTTGCCGTACCACCTGCTTTACTCAGGAAATGCTGAGTCCACAAGCCCGGTTGAACAGTAATGTAAACTTCTCCCGGCTGATTAATCTCTCCTCCAAGAGTCAATTGCCCGTGTAGATCTATCAAAACGTTCCACACTCTACCTACAGGAGTACTGGCATCCGCTGCTTTTTTTCCTTTGCTCTCAATCCAAACTGCTTTTACTACCAGGCAATCCAAGATATAAGCAGCTTTTGCTACTTCATTGAGTTTTTGCGAGAGTAGCAAGTCAGTTCTTCTATCCCAACCCAATTCCTTGACAATATTGCTTGCTTTCAAAGTAAAGCTGCTCTTCCAGGGCTCTCTTTGTTGCATCGTATGAGCAGCAAAAATGAGATGCAATTTTACAGTGTTAAAACCGAACTTATCGATGATTTGTTCAGCTGCCTCCCAAGGAAGCATCGTGATATCACCAGGAGTAGTTATGTAATGTTCGATATAGTTTTGAGAGCTAGTCTTAGTTTGATGGCGAAACTGTGCAATTCCACTGGAGCCCTGGCACCATAGGTCCTTTCTTAGTTGAGCAGCAATGCTGCTGACCATTGGATCTGCCGTGGGGATAGGTACAAATTTCTCGCTCTGAAATAACTGAGATTCTGTTTTTAATATTGGCTGGCTTGGTGTACCGTCAATTAACCAATTAAGCTTCTTCAACTCAATATCAATATTGCTTGAAAGGGTATGAGCAGCCTTGAACCCAAACAAACTGATGAGATAGGATTCTTTCAGATCGACATCTGCGTCGTCTGGTAAGGACGGATTCAGATCAATCTCTGGAACTCCGGGAAGCAGTTCAGGTTTTTTGTTTCTTTGGACCCAGTCATCTAGTTCTCTTTGAAACTGTTGGCTTTGTTGCTTCCAAAAAGCCTCCGAAACTTGCAATAGATCTCCAAGTCTGTTCACTACTTCATCTGTAACAGTAGGTGAAGTAGATTCTTGCCCCTTTTGTTCGGCTACTCTGCGATACAGCTCAGAGGCTAGATGAGATAAGGCCAAGTACCGGATGGCTTGAGTGCAGTCTCGGTTTACCATAACTTGTGAAAATTAGAGAAGTTGACCAAGAAAGGTTTGAACTTTAATTCTGTCCCCTCTGGGGCTCTAACAAAGTAATGAGTCGATTGATGCTTTCAGCCTGCTGTGCTGCAACCTGGGCCTGTTGCTCAGTAGTAGCCTGTACCAATGCGCTGATCGAGAGCGGCATACCTTTGCTCACTACTCTCGTGCAGCCCTTGAACCTCAATTCGAGTTGCTGTTTGCTCCTCTGCAAGGCGGCCTGTCAAGTCAGTCAGTAATTCAAGATTTCGATCTAGGCGTTGCAGGATCTCTAGCAGGCCTTCAGGCTGCTCTGGGTAAGGGTGGCCATTTTCAGGAGTTTGACTAGTCATGGGAGAAATCTGTTTACAGACTTAGAATGTCCTAATCAGTTGTATAGGTCAATACCCACTGAGTTCTAGAGTTGTGAGCAGAAATTTTTGAAGGAGAGATGCATCTATTGAGTGCCTCTCTTATGTAGCCACTCCAGAAGTTTTCTTAATGGTCAATTATAGATCTGAGAATTTACAACAGTTTCAAAGATCGCTGCCAAATTAAGTTTGAAGGTTTCATTAGAATCGGAGATTTCTCTGGTAGAAAAGAGACAGCATGAGTCTAGAGTTGTCGCCATGACCGATCCTGTCTTTTTAACTGCTAGTGCAACCGTTATGCTTGCCTTTCAGAAGTTTATCGAGTCTGGTGCGGGCGAGGTAGCCAAAAAAATTACGACAGATGCGATCGTGGCAATGGAAAGCCTGCTGAAGCGCATCTGGACGAAGCTGCGGGGCAGATCCCGGATCGAGGAAGTGAAAGCTGCCATTGAGCAGACCCAGAAAATCACCCCGGAACAGATCAATCAGATTGTGGCGTATTTGCAAGTGGCAATGGACGACGATCCGCAGTTTGCCAATGAAATTCGAGCGATGGCGCAACCGATTAACGCTGGGAGGATTGAGGACAATAGCTCGATGGTGCAAAACATTTCTGACAACGCCAGAGGCTGGCAGACCAAGGTGAAATGCGGCACGGCATACGTTGGTGAAATTCATATGCATGTTAAGGAGTCGTAAGCGATGGCTGCATTCCCACCCTTGCCAGAGGAGATTCAGCAATTTTTAAATTCGCTATCCAATGCCGACCTTCAGAGATTGGCGATGTGGTTTGTGGCTGGGCAGGCAGAAATACAGCAATGGAATGTGGGCAATGCCAAGGGGTATCAGGTACGGGTGGAAGGGGGAACGGTTTATATTGGTGATCATTACTCGATCGCTGCCGATACGTTAGAGCAAGTCTTAGAAAAACTGCTGCGCGATCGCCAGTTGCCAACGATTGGCATTCCCCAGAACCTACCCTACAGCGGCGTGGCTAAATTTGTGGGGCGGCAAGCTGAGCTAGAACGCTTGCATCAGCAGCTACAGCCAGGAAGCCCCGTGGTGATTTCGGCAGTGTCTGGTATGGGCGGCATTGGCAAGACCGAATTAGCACTGGAATATGCTCGTCAACAGTGTCGAGCGGACGCTTATCCGGGTGGTATCTGTTGGCTGAGGGCACGCGAGGATGTGGGAAGCCAAATCATCAGTTTTGCTCGATCTCTCTTGAACTTAACGCCACCGGACAATCTGGAATTAGCAGAAAAGGTGTCCTGGTGCTGGGGACGTTGGCGGGAGGGAACCGCGCTCGTGATTCTGGATGATGTGCAGGACTATGCAGAGGTGCAATCAGTTCTGCCGCCCACCGAATCACGCTTTAAGGTATTGATGACGACGCGATCGCGTTTCGGATCACCTGTGCAGGAAGTTCAGCTTGATGTCTTGTCGGAAGCAGAAGCACTGGAGTTATTGCGCCTGTTGGTGCAGGACGAGCGGATTGACCAACAGTTAGAGCAAGCCAAACAACTTTGTGACTGGTTGGGCTATTTGCCGTTAGGTGTGGAGCTAGTCGGGCGCTACTTGGCCAGGAAACCGGATTTGTCGATCGCGGAATTGCTGCAACGGTTGCAGAACAAACGGCTGGACGCGATCGCCTTGAAACAAGCCGAACCGGAAATGACCGCATCTTTAGGTGTCGCTGCCGCGTTTGAGTTGAGTTGGCAAGACCTGGAGGAATCGGCACAGCAATTGGCATCCGTCTTGAGCCTGTTTGCCTTGGTCGAGATTCCCTGGACGCTGGTGGAACAGTGTTTGCCAGCGATGGATGCAGAGGAGTTGGAGGAGATCCGCGATCGCGCCCTGTTAAGAGCTAGTCTACTGAAGCGCGTCGATCAGGGAATGTATCAACTGCATCAACTACTGCGAGAATTCTTGGCCGCCAAGCGATTGCAACGGACAGATGACCCGGAATTACAGCGGCAGTTTTATCAGGTGGTGATTGCCGAGGCAAAAAGAGTTGAAGAAAAACCAGAACGATCGCTGATCAAAGAATCAACGATCATGATTGCCCACTTGCAAGCAGCGATCGAACGGTTATCCAACACAGAGCAGGCACTAGATTTAGCCACCTGTTCAAGTTGGATTGCAGTACTATACAACTCGCAAGGACGCTACGCGGAAGCCGAACCGCTGTTTGTGCGATCGCTCTCGATTCGGGAGCAACAGCTAGGAGCGCAGCATCCCGATGTGGCACAAAGTCTCAACAATCTAGCAGAACTGTACTACTGGCAAGGACGCTACGCGGAAGCCGAACCGCTGTTTGTGCGATCGCTCTCGATTCGGGAGCAACAGCTAGGAGCGCAGCATCCCGATATGGCACAAAGTCTCAACAATCTGGCAGGACTGTACTACTCACAAGGACGCTACGCGGAAGCCGAACCGCTGTTTGTGCGGTCGCTCTCGATTTGGGAGCAACAGCTAGGAGCGCAGCATCCCGATATGGCACAAAGTCTCAACAATCTGGCAGGACTGTACTACTCACAAGGACGCTACGCGGAAGCCGAACCGCTGTTTGTGCGATCGCTCTCGATTCGGGAGCAACAGCTAGGAGCGCAGCATCCCGATGTAGCACAAAGTCTCAACAATCTGGCATTCCTGTACGGTTCGCAAGGACGCTACACCGAAGCTGAACCGCTGTTTGTGCGATCGCTCTCGATTTGTGAGCAACAGCTAGGAGCGCAACATCCCAATGTGGCACAAAATCTCAGCAGTCTGGCATCCCTGTACAACTCACAAGGACGCTACGCGGAGGCAGAACCATTATTTCAACGATCGCTCTCCATTCTGCAAAACCAGTTTCCTGCCGGTCATCCTGTAACAGCGAGAGTTGTGAGTAATCTGGCACACCTCTGCGATTTGCAAGGGCGTTACCCTGAAGCAGAATCCCTTTACCTGCAATCCTTACCCATCCTGTTTGCTCGGTTAGAAGAAAACCATTACTGGAGACAGGAAGCGACAAACAACTGGCGATCGTTCCTGCAAGAAGTGATTCAAGAACAGCGCACCGATGAACTCTCAGATGATCCGATGACGCAAGACCTGTTGCGACAGTTGCAGGAGGAGAATGGGGAGTAGTGATTGTCTTTGGAGCCAATTCCTATATCTGCAAGTTTGCTGGATGATTATCGCGCCTGGTCACCAGGTTCCAAAATTGAATTGGTAAACGGGCAATTGATCGTTGAAGACAGTCTCGTTCACAGCCGTCGATTACTGAGCCAAATTCTTCGAGGGTGGGGGATGGAAGCGATCTCTGCCTATTTTTTGGGATGGCGTCTGCGTAATCGTCTTCTAGGAGCTATGTAGTAGCCTGGTCGATTAGGTTTTCGATCGAGTGTTTCGAGTGCAGAACGGGTTTCCCTTAAGTTAAGAGCTAGTAATTGCTCGAAGATTTGTAGACCAATCTCACGGTAGAAAGGTTGACGATGTAATTTGATAGCAATCGTGGTTAAGCTTTCTGCAATCAGGGCAGTTGCTCGTGCTGGATTTGTAAGTTCTGTCGCTATACCGATCAGGCTTTGGCAAATCTCTACTATAGCTCTACGCGCATACGTTAGGACATTGCTTGAACGCAGCATCCACACAATCTCGAAAGTTCTCAAACTCATCCAATCGCTGTCGCATCCAATTCTTCAGCACAAACCAC